>JAOUEB010000378.1 GCA_029858925.1 Nitrospira sp. | reverse complement strand
GGAGCGTCAGTTCCGTCTCCTCGAACAAAAGCCCCGCTTCCCAGCAATGTGGGACATGCGGCGTCGCCAGAAAACGGAAGCGGTATTTCCCCGTCTGGAGCACCTCGCCCTCCGCCATCCCTTTGGCAGGACGAAGCGCCAGACAATCATCGACACTTATCATCTTGCCCACCAAGCTGCAGACCGCCTCGGATTGCGGAGCCAGATGCTGCCACTCCGGCAGCGTCGCGCATTCGTCGGACTCGAAATGGCTGAAACCGATCCAGCGCAATGTCCGTGGATCGATGAGCGACGCCACCGATTCCTTGACCGCCGAAAACAACGAACGGGGGCCGGTGTGAAACAACAGCGGCTCGTCGTCGCGCAGCAAGAACTGACTGAATTGAATATTGAACGGCTCAACGAACGTCGTGATCCGGAATAGATCCGGAGCAATCTCAGTGATCTTCGCCATACAACCTCCCCTAATAAATGGACCGTTCGATCATGCGTACCGCCAGACCGGGAGACAATTCGACCGCCGCGCTTAGCTGGCATTCGTTTACCATCCCAACTGCCACTGATGCCCGTTCCGCTCCACCAGGGTGTCGGCTTCCAGGGGGCCCCACGTACTGGCGCTATAAGGGTGCACAGCCCGCTCGACGGCGAGCAGCGGATCGTACAGGCGCCAGGCGGTTTCGGTAAACTCTGCGCTGACAAACAGCGTCTGGTCGCCGGTCATCACGTCAAGAAGCAACGTCTCATAGGCTTCAGGAAGCGGGCCGAAGCTCTTTTCATATTCGAACTGCAGCGCCCGTTCGCTAAAACTAAACGGGCGTCCCGGACTCTTCACGGAAAAACAGAGCGAGAACCCTTCGCTTGGCTGCAAGGTAATGAGCAGCTTATTGGGCGGGATGCTCCCCGGTTCAAGCGATCGGAAAACCTGGATCGGAGCATCGCGAAACGTCACGGCGATCTGCGTCAGTTTGCGCGGAAGCCGTTTGCCGGTCCGGAGATAGAACGGCACGCCCTTCCATCGCCAATTGTGGATTTCAGCCTTCAATGCGACGAACGTCTCCGTGATGGAATCCTTCGGCACACCCGGCTCTTCACGATAGCCAGGAATGGTCACGTCGGCGACTTGCCACGCGGTGTATTGGCCGAAGATGACGTCGTCTTGGATGATCGGTGAGACCGAATGCAGGACCTTGAGCTTTTCGCTCTGGATCGCAGGGGCCTCAAAGGAAACCGGGACCTCCATCGCGACGACGGTCATCAGCTGCGTCAAATGGTTCTGCACCATGTCGCGCAAGGCTCCAGCCTGCTGGTAGTAGGCGCCGCGATGTTCGACGCCGAGATCCTCGGCCACGGTGATCTGTATGCTCTCGATGCGGTCGCGATTCCAAAGCGACTCGAAGATCGGATTGGAAAACCGGAACGCGAGGAGGTTCTGCACCGTCTCTTTCCCCAGATAGTGATCGATCCGGTAAATCTGGGATTCGTCGAGATATCGATGGAGTTCGGTGTTCAAGGCCCTCGCCGAGTAAAAATCGTGGCCGAACGGTTTTTCGAACACCACACGGACCCATCCCCGCCCCTTGAGAAGACCGACCCGATCCAATTGCTCGATGGTCGCAGGCACAGTGGCCGGCGGCAAAGCCAGATAGAACACAAGATTTTCCGGCATGTGCCGAGTTCGCTCCAATTGTCTGATATACCCTGCCAACGCTTCGTAATCCTGTGGCCCCCCTTGGCGCACTGTCTGGTAGTGGAGACAGGTGTTGCACCAGGCGCGAAGTTCGTTGGCATTACGCCATCCTGCTTCGTGCAGCCCTTCATAGGCCCAGAGGCGAAACGCCTCTTCGCTCATCTCCGGCAGCGCAGCTCCGACGATCAGCCTGGTCGGTTTCTCCGCATTCTCAGGATCACGCAAATGATACAGCGCTGGCAGGAGTTTTCGCCGGGTCAAATCGCCGGTCGCGCCAAGAATGATAAAGACGTGCGGTTCTACAACAGGTTCTTGCATTCGCGTCGTTCCCCTGCCGCGCATTGTATCAGTTTCAAATGATGGAGGGCCGCACTTATTACCGACGGTGGCGAGCCCGGCCATTCGGAAGACGGCCAGGAAAACCGTATTGCAAACTCCTTTTGACCCTTTTCCCACACACGATTCGGTGGTTGTTCCTTACGCCGGTTAAAAAGTGTAGAATTGACCCGTCTAGCCGACTGAGCGGACCGGCACAGCTCAAATCACACAAGCGCCGATTTCACAGCCTGCCGGCTCGCACACCGTCGTAGTCGCGTGAGAATCCTCAGTGTCACGAGGAGAGAACTATGAGCTCGTTTGGTACAACCATCGCGGGACTTGCCGGTGGAGTGATGCTCATGCTGAGCCTGTTTGCATTGTCCCAAAGGAAATGGACTGAGGGGTGTGCCTGGCTTCTCTCGGGTCTTGCGCTCATCGCCCTGTTGACCTTTCTAGACAAGCCGGGATCCTATTCATCAGAATCCACGAAACCGCGAGCGACTCACAATTAATCCACAACGAACGGCTACAGGACGCCTGCCAATCGATTGAGCCCCATCGTCGTGTGCATGAAAAACAACAGAAACGTTTGGTAGTCCGACGCAAGCACCGGCTGATTGCG
>JAOUEB010000014.1 GCA_029858925.1 Nitrospira sp. | reverse complement strand
GCCGATGGTGATGTGCAGATCCGGTGCCGTCTCCTTGATGAGCTTGCAGAGCGTCAGGCCGGGAATAATTTGCGAGGTCGCGGTAATCGAGACGCCGATCAAGTCCGGACGATCCTTGACGATCGAGGGAATGAACAGGTCGCGGAAGAGACTGCGGTAGGGATTCTGCGCCTCGTCCTGAATGACCTTCATCAGGTCCTTCGAGGAATAGATCGAGTAATTGCCGAATTGATTATCGACGACCGTGAGTCTGGTCGGGAAATAGACCGAGGACACCAGTTCCAGCCACTTGTCGATCATGAACAGGCTGCCCCGGTAGGCGTCCAGATCATAAAAGCCCTCGCCCCGTAGCGTCTCCTTGGCCAATTCGATCCGTTCTTCCAGATAGACGAATCGATCGAGCGAATCCGCGACCTTCGCGTAGTGCTCACGGCTCCCGTGGCCCGTTTCCCCGGATTGAGTCCGTTCAAGCTCGCGCTGCTTCTCAATCAACTGCCGATAGACCTGGGCCGCATAGTCCTTGGTGAGCATGCGATCCAGTAACTCGATTCCAAGATCGCGCTGCGACACGTCGGACACGCCGCCCTGATGGAGAAATCCCGTGAGAGAAGGGAGACTCAAATAGGGCTGGGAAGGATGCCACGTCGGAGGAAAAAGGAGTGAGACTTTCATACGCCGGCCGCTCCAATTATCTCGAAATATCAGAGAGTTTTGAGGCAGAACCCATGCGGGTTATACCCTCCGCGACGAATGAAATGCAACTCTTGGATCATCGTCCACCCCTGCCTGAGCGGACATCGCCGCCGGGGAGAAAAAAAGAGAGGCCCCGGACCCGTTCGTCATGTCGCATGACGCCGATCCGGAGCCCCTCTTCGATTTCTACCGGTACTAGCCTCTCATCCGAGGGAGGCCTATCGCCTCCACAACCCTGCGCTGATTACAGCTTCAGCGTAAACCAGGTGGAGAGCGACTTCATTCCGTTCCGTTCGACGTTGGCCCCGTCCCACACCGCAAATGCGATCGGGATGGATAGCCCAGACTTGAACTGCGTGTCATTGGCATCGCCGTTTTCCAGCGTCCGCTTCACGACCACACGCCACGTCGGCCCCGAATAGGCCCCGCCTTTGACGGACCCGGAGGGCTCCCACACCCCGCTACCGATCACATCTTGGTGCGCTTGGGTGGTCAACGTGCTGAAGCCGTTCGCGCTCAGGTCTTCAACCGAGCTGACACGCAACGTCGGATCGGACATGATGTTCCCGGACCAGATACCTGGATTGAACGGGCCAAGGCTCCGGCCAATCCGATCGGGGTAGGTCACACCCCCCGCCGGCTCTTCAAAGTAGAAGTCCCAGAAGATGCCGGGATATTGATCATCGACGTCCCAGATACCGGCGCTGTCCTTCCCAATGTCTTTCTGCCATTCCGCGTTCCAACGCCAGATATTGGTCGTTCCGCCGGATTGCCCCATGCACTGGAACGGCGGGGCGCCGCCCGTATTGACCGGGAACATGACGGCGACCTGATCCCGGAAGTCCTGCGGGCCGATCGTCGTATCGTTCTTGGTCTGGTCAATCCACTCTAACCGCAACCCAATTTCCTTACCGTTCGTCATTGCCTTCACGAACACCGACTTCACCGAGATGTTCGGGTGCATCGGGGTGGTCACCAGCTGACCGCTCAACGGAACCACGACGCCGGGCACACCTTCCCACACCGGGTTGGCGCCATCCATGGGGATCGTTCCCTTGATCGCCTTTGCCGGAATCGTGACCGGCTGGCTGACCGCCAGCGGCACCTGCCCAATCGTCAGCAACGCGCCGACGGCGAGGGCAGAGAGAAGAATGGCAAACACCAATCGTTTGTTGGCCGTCTGCACTACGCGCATAGACTAATCCCTCCTCTCAACTAAAGATTACGAACACCTGGGAAGAGACCGCTGCCATGAAGCTCGGCTGTGCGTCGGCACGCCTACGCGGTTCCGACCGGCCCCTTCTCGTCCTTCTCCTTGTCTTTATCCTTCACATCCAGGAACGACTGCGCGCCCACCTCATTGAGCAACAACGTCAATTCGTTACCCTGATCCTGCGCGCCGCATTCATACGTTTGGCCTTCTGGAGAATTGAACGTCGCAGGCCGATAATCAGTCTCGGTATAGGGCTGCGGCGCCACTCCCAAGAATGCCATTTCGAAATCCATCCAATCGGCGGTCATGTCCGCGACCAATTTGAACAGACCGGAGTCCGCCTTCTTGGCCAGCATGCGGCAAAAGAGCGGCACCCACCGGCCGATGTGGTTCTTGACGAATTTCTTCTGGGCATCCACGACGATCTGCGTTTTTTCCGCGCCGTCGTGGCAGCGCGAATACGACTCTTTGTAGGTGAGGAAATGCATGAACTCGAACTCGACGCTCAGATGGTCGAGCCGTTCGTGAATATCCTTGGAGAGCTCCACGCCGAAGGCTTTGTAGAACCCGGAGATGTCGCCCATCACATGCGACTGCGCAAAGACGTGATCGTTTCCAAATAACGTTTCGTACGGCGGGCAATCGAGCGTGATGACGTTACTGAATACCCGGCGATGCTCCGATTGCAGATCGCTGAGCTGCCAATTGGCGCATTCGGAAGCGATCAGCGTTTCAGCCACATCCAACTGTTTCTTGAGCGCATGAATCTTCTGTACGGCGCGCTCCCCTCCGTTGCCGTCCAGCATGGCCTGCAATGTGTCCAACGCCGTGCGGCCATCCTCCACGAATTCACCGCACCGGAGATACTCGAGAAACTCCTCGTCTTCGGGATACAGCAGGCTCCAGGAAACCAAGAGATAGATCTTGCTGCGATTCAGCGCGCGTTCGACTGCAGGTGAATCTTTAATCGTCGAGGGCGCCGGAACAACGGCTGCGGCGGAATGAGACGCGCTCGGCACAGGCTGTTTACTTGTCATCAAGATGTCCTCCGAGCTGTCGAGTCATGTCAGGACGCACCGCCCTCACCACAACGAACTCGCCCACCCGTACAAAAACCGGATTCTGAGACCGGAGACTTTGTATGTATATGAAATGGCCAAGTGTATGTCAAGGACGAACTGCGTTGGCAACCGGATCTCTGACTTGCATCATTTATGATAACTTCCGCGGCAATCCTACATTCAGTGCCCTTTCCGCGGGCGTGACGCGGATCGCTACATGGTCGTTGACAGTTTTGCACACGATCTCGCACATTCCACACCCGACACACACTTCCGCGGCCACCGTCAGTTGGAGCGACCCAACATCGACCGCGAGCGCGTGCGTCGGACATTTTGACACACAGGCATAACAGCCTTGTCCTGCCGTGCACAACCGATGGGACACCCGCGCAATCCCCATTTGGACATCGGCAATCCCGTCGACCGGCAGCAACGCTCCGGTTGCGCACACGGCAATGCAGGGAAAGTCTTCACACAGCAAGCAGGGCGACTGGTCTGCGAAGAGGACCGGCGTGGCATCCTGGCCATGGGCAACGATTGCGCCTGGCGGACAGGCCTTGATGCAGTCCCCGCATTGCGTGCACCGCTCTAGAAAAAGCGCCTCTCCGGCAGCGCCGGGCGGACGGAGCCAATCGGTGCGGACCGGCGCCGGCCCCTTTACCGGAACGGCATCGGCCTCCCTGGAAAATTCTTGTGCGGCCTTCGCAACCGAACGAACAGAATCCTTGATAAAGTCGCGCCGGCCATATGAGGGATCGCTTACCATAGAAGAAATACCATCTCCCGGCCAGAGGGTCAAAATGGCCGTCCAGCGCGACCTGGCCTACATCACGCCGTCGGCGCGCAACTTATACACCTCTACACAGCGATCACAGCCGCCGAATTCCACATCCCATCCCGGATGATTTTCTCGGATGAAGTCGAGCACATAGGGCTCGATCTTGTCGCCCATGTCTTCCACCCAGGAATAGGTGGGGAATCGGCACAGCGGGCAGGGAAATCCCGGCATGAGCATGACCTTGTTTTCGCTCTCCGGCACTTCGCCGCCCTCCACATCAACCGCGCGATCCATGACGCGGAGCGTGTCGGTGGCCATTTCGATCAATTCAGAATGCGTGAAATACGAGGTCTGCCAGAGCCCTTCGAACACCGACTTCAGTTGGAGCGGCGCGATCTTCCGGTACCAGGACCGAAATTCTTTGAACCGGTCCTCCTTGCTCAGCATCGGCTCTTTCCCGGCGGCGACCAGCCGGCTATCCACGCTCAAGCTCCAGAGCACGCGATAGCGCTGCAAAATCAGCGTTTCCTCGCCTGGATTCTGTCCGACCTTCGTATCCGGATCGTACCCGAACACCGGATCGATCATATCGGAGATGTGCATCAACTCATGGCGGCAGTACCTGGTCAGCGCCGGGTCGTAGAACCGGCGGGGAATCAGCTTGATCCCGACGCCTTTCATCCCCTTCTCCTCGAACTCTCTCGCCAGCTCTTTTTCCACCGATCCCCACTTGCGCAGAATATCGACGCCCTCCTGATCTTCCTTCAGGACGCCCTTCACCAGCACGATCCCTACCCTGTCTTTCAATAATGGGTACTCGTTAAACGAATCGCGCACGATGTCGGAAAAGCCCCACGTCCCAAAGAGATATTGATAGAGCTTCTTGAATTCCCCTTCCCGGTCTTCGAGCATGAATTTCTCGTAGATCGGATCGGCGTGCTCATGGAATTCCTTGTAATAGGTGGGATCGCCTTCACGCTCCGTCTTTTCGACGAAGGAGTCGATCACTTCTTGCAGCAAGGCGGGTTGAAACCTGATTTCCATGATGAAACCTCAAACCGTGAAAAGATCTATCGATAGGGAGTCAACGATCGCCGCGATGCTGGACCTCGGAGCCGGCTTGACTTGCCAGCAGAGCATCTCTTACGATCTCGTAAGCCTGGCGAAAAGTATACCGGCCTGATCGAACGGCAATCAAGGACCTGCCGGAGAATATTGGACAGCAAGAACCTCCGTCATGATACCGGACCACACAATGACAATGCCCATACCTAGCGCGCTCCCCGGATCTCCGGCCGACGCGGCACAGACGCCGCCGATCGACTTTCTGGACTATTGGAAAAGTGATTGCCGCGAGGTCAGAACATTCCGCGGCCATTCGCACGGCATTTGGGCCATCGCTTTTTCTCCCGATGGCCTGACCCTGGCCAGCGGCGGCGCCGAGCGCCTGGTCCGCATGTGGGACATCGAAACCGGCCGGCTTCTGCGCTCGCTGCGCGGCCACACCAACGATGTCCGGGCCGTCGTCTTCACTCCGGACGGGCAGACCCTCGCCACTGGCAGCGAAGACCGCACCATTCGCTTGTGGAACGGCAAGACGGGCGAGCCGACGAAACTTCTTTTTACGCGATACGACCACAACGTGTGCAGCCTCTCGCTCTCGCCCGACGGCCTCATGCTCGCGCGCGGCAGCCACAACAAGGACATCAAGATCTGGGAAGTCACCACCGGCACCGAACTGATGACGCTGCTGGGCAAAGACGAATACGACCATCACTGGTCCGTCTGCGTGGCATTTTCGCCCGACGGCGTTCATCTCGCCCACGGCACCGACATCGGCAAGATCAAGCTATGGGAAGTCCTGCCGAGCGGCGAAGAGAAGGTGCTGCACGATGGGCACTGGCGGCGAGGCGTCGAAGATTCCACTGAGACACGCGGTTACTACATTGAAGACGACGGTGGATTTCAAAAGCCGATGGATTACTGGATCGGCGCCATGACGTTCACGCCGGACGCAAAAATGCTGATCACCGGCAGCCGGGACCGCACGATCAAGCTCTTCGAGATGCCCCAGGTCATTGAAAAGAAAACCCTCACCGGCCACACCGGCTGGATCCGCAGCCTCGCCGTGTCGCCGGACGGAAAAGTCCTGGTCAGCGCAAGCGACGACCAGACGATCAAGTTCTGGGATCTGGCCACCGGCCGCAACTTCAGAACGCTCAAGAGCCACACTGCCGGCGTCCGTTGCATCACCTTTTCACCAGACGGCACACGCCTCGCCAGCGCCTCCTGGGACCGCACGATCAAGCTCTGGGAAGGCGGAGCAAAAGCGGACGAGTAGACAGCGATAGCCAGCCGGCAACAACGCCTACAGGAGTCCAAATATCACTTGTAATCTGTTGCGTCAGGCGATGCAGGTGGAGGGCAGGACTCGTCGAATAACCCGGCGGATCGTTTTCGCAGCCTCAACCGCACGAAGCGCCTCTCCTTGTTCAACCGGCTCCCACACTCCAGGATATCGTCCTTCAATCGAGTAGGGATTCAGTTCTTCGAGTAAGCGTGCGTTGAAGTCTGCCAGCAGGCCGTCCGGCAACAGCGCATAGAGTTCGGTCAGATCATGAATTTTCGGAGGATCGATTTGCCGGGAAACAAGGAGGGCTTTGAGATATTTCTCTCCGCATTGCTGCGCATGAAAAACAACGGTATCCCACGGGATCTCCCGAGCAACGAGATTATTCTCGATGTTGAGCAAATCATGTTCGGCCTTTAGAACCCAGGCCCGAACAAGATCCTCGTTCTTAGGCCGCACGGTCATGCAGGATTTTCCCCTCTTGCCACGCCGTTCTTATCACGGTGCCTGGCGCGTCTCGGTACGCTTCGAATTCTTCAGGAGTCACGACGATGACATCTTTAGGAACACCCATGCCGGCCAGCAATCCATAAATCTCAACCGCTCGCCTTCGCTTAGAGCCCTGTGCCTGCATCACAACAAGCAAATCGACATCGCTATGAGGACCGGCCGTCCCTCTGGCATGTGATCCAAAGAGAACGATTCGCTCAGGGTGGAACCGCTCGACAATACGCCGTACCATTTCGGCGATCGTAACCTGAACTGCGCTTGTGCTCATCGCTGGTTCCACCATCCTATTTTGAACTCCCGATTGGAAGGATACCCTTTTAGGCCGCGGAAATCATCTGCGAGGAGGCTTTTCATCTCTGGCTCCGGTAAAGGCCACCGGCCGCAACTTCCAAGCACTCAAGGGCCACACTGCCGGCGTCCGCTGCGTCACCTTTTCACCGGACGGCAAACGCCTCGCCAGCGCCTCCTGGGACCGCACGATCAAGCTCTGGGAAGGCGGGGTGAAGACAGAAGAATAAAAGGCTCACATCTCTTCGTAACGCATTCCTTCGCCGTTGAATTGAGCACTCGCTTCTAAATCACTCACCATTGAGCGTTTTCTCCAATCTGCGTGCCTCTGGAACGCCTAAGTTCACGAGCGCAGCAAGGAGTTGATCGACCTCAAATTTTGCTGCGACCGCTGTTTTCAGTAGAGCTGGTTCTTGCCGTAAAACATTCTCGATCCACCCACAGACACGCCGACCAATACCATAATCACTCCAAAACTCTGTGTCCCCGGAATAGCTCTGCACCCAGGCCTTAGCTGATGTAATGAGGATCCGCAAGTGTGCGGGCCTAGGCGACACTTCCAACAAGTTGAGAGTCAGAAGAGCAACAAAGAGAGACGGCCCGCTCTTGACCAGCTCCTCCAGCACAGGAATGAACGGGGTAAGCCGATCAATGAATACGGGAGGCAAGTAGCATCGAGACGGCTGGCCAATGCCATAGTCATTGAAAAAGAGCACGGCGATGGCCGGTCCGATATGTGTCTCTATAGAACTACCGCGTTGGCCTCGTAGCCGCTTCCATCCCATACTTGCCATCAAACGGCCGGAGACCTTGGAACGAATACCAACCGCGGCGGATTCCTCAAGTGCTCGATCATTGAAATATGCAACATCACCGCTCCGCAGGAACGGCGGGAGGACGTCGAAAAAGGACCGGTCAGGTAACGAACTAATCGGTACTAGCGCGAGTTGCTCGATCTCCCGCAACGAAAGCCCCGGTAGGCACCTGGCCAGCAAATCAAAATACGCATCGTTCCATTCCCCAGGGGGGTTCTCAACGTCTTCGGTTGGGTCTAGCCCAGCCCCATTCGCCTCGGCAGTCCAGCCTGCATACGTCCGAGCCATTTCTCTGAGCCACGGCCGTTTGCCCACGTCGACGAGGCGCCGGCATTGGACGAGCCACACTGCAGCGGCCTGATGGTCAGCATATTCCTCAGGCCGTGAACGCGATCGCGCTGGCTCGTCGCGCACTACGCGTCCGCCCCGAAGGCGAATATGCTGCCGGAGTCGCGGAGCGTCCACCGGAAACCCTGGCCAGTCAGGTTCGGGCCGCTCATTGGCTAGCCATGCCAATTCGGCATCGATGGCTGCTTGGACCCGTTGCCGGTGTCGATCGAGACGCACAGCGACAACCTCTTCGGAGATGCCCCACCTGCGATGAGGCCGAATACATGCCGCAAAGGCACACCGCAGCACAGCACGAAGCAATCGTTCATCGATAGCAGCAAGGGTGGTACCTGCCACACCAAGGCCATATGCAGCAGCCGGCTCGCCTCGTGTGGCAACCTCAAGTAGAGACCGTATCTCCTGAGTACTGGCATTGTATTTTAGCGCGTGGATCATGCCCACGAACGCAATCGCAACAGGGTTGTACCGAAGTCCAGGTCGAAACCGAAGAACTGGGTCCTCTTTGGTCTTAAGCGCCTGAGCAAAGACGTCGAACGCCCAAGTCCGAGATTTGGCGCGCAACTCATCATCACCATCGCGTAAGGCGATCGTCGCGGCGCTCACAATGGCATTTTCCTGTAAAAAGTTCTCGCCCTGATCATCCTCTTCGTCTGGTTCTCCAGTCTCCAAATTGGCCGTCACGCGTTGTGCCCATTCAACCGCCGTCGCCGCAAACTGAAGTGACGACTTTGATGGTTCTTCCAGCGCATTCAACACGCTGAACTGCATGTTGAAATTCTCCCACCTGCCCTGTTGATCCCCCTCCTCTAGAGCTCGAGACTCAAGGTGCTGACGTTCAGTTTCTGGTGACACATATTGGTGGCCTTCTGCTTGGGTACCATCGTTCAGCTGAACAGATATTTTGTGCCAGTTGTTAGGGTTGAGACGATTAATTGCGTGCGTCGCCATGAAGGCAGGATCAGTAAAGTTCGACTTCTGGTCTGGTGGACCTATGCGCTCGGCAGCGCGGTGTACAAAAGCTTTGAGCGTCTCGTACAGGGGATCATGATCTCCTAAAGCATATTTACCGAGTAGATATTCAAGCGAAGCACGTCTCGAAACCCTTTTCTTCAGACTGTCTAGACTGACAATGCCAACCGGTTCTCTATTGCGAGGACTCAAACCGAACAAGTCTGCTTGCCCCATGTTGTCCTGTAGCTGTCGTTGTCGATCCACACATAGGAGTTTGGGGCAGGCGACAAAAGGAACCGCCGCCTCACGAGACTTCGGCCAATGCGAAAGCATGAGATCAACGGCGACAAGAAGAAAAGCCGCCGGAGACCCAGGAGGACCTAACACGTCACCAAGCACTGTTTCAAACAATTCCCCGTTCTCGATGCGGCGGTGCGCCCAGGCTTCTAGTGCCATTAGGGCCGATGTGAGGCTATTATGGCGTGCATTGTCTCGGGACCATGTATATGAATGCGTCCAAGGAAAAGCTCGCTCGCCGTCTGGAAACGAGAGGATGAACGCGTCAGCACCGTACTCGCGGCCATTGGTATAGAACAAGATCGCGTGATCGACAAGCCGCCGGATCAGCGCTAGCCCATGTTGAGGGGCATGGGTAAGCAGCTCTAAGAACGGTCCCTGCGTGGGGGATGCGGGCAAAAAATC
Organism: Nitrospira sp.; assembly: GCA_029858925.1. GTDB lineage: Bacteria > Nitrospirota > Nitrospiria > Nitrospirales > Nitrospiraceae > Nitrospira_D. The sequence goes on along the minus strand of JAOUEB010000014.1, from coordinate 1,061 downwards.
GAGATCATGATGGGTAAACGGCTCCCTCAATCCACGATGTTCATCATCCTCATCTCGACGATGCTTAGGAATCAATGCTGCTGCGGTAAACTCTGCGAGTTCGACAGGAGCAGCTATTGCCAAGCTTCCACGAACCTTCAAGATGCTGCGGATGATTCCGTCCCCACCAGGGCGTTGCTTCAATCGTCGCAAATATTCTTTTGCTAACTCAGGAGTCCGATGGCAGCACAAGAGAAATCCGCTTCGTAGGGTGGATTCCATTACATCGATCGAATTGCGCTCGATTATTCCCCCAAACGGCTTACGGAGGTCTCTGAAGTTTGCAACATGGCGCGCTGACTCGATTTCGTCTAACCAACGAAAGAACCATGGCAACAAATCAGGCGTCAGCGGATCATGGCCCATCGTAGGCGTTGACCAGGCAAAATAGAAATCGACTACATCCGGGATTACTAACGCAGGCAAACCCTCCCCAAGTCCTAGTATCCATCGAATTAGCCTGTGCCAGGACGGCCCGCTCGGCATATAAACACTCGACGGTATTAAGGTTGGATCAACGCCTAACGCCGCATATATCTTTGCGGCTGGTTCAACATCGACAGCCATGACGATCCGTATAAGGTCACGGAGGAGACTCCCATCGTTTGCAAGCAGAAGACTAGAAGTGCACGCCAACAGTTGATGGCTGATCTCCGAGCGAACGAGCGCTAGCAATACAGCCCTGCGCCAGGAGTCGTGCATCCCCTCGCGACTTACACGTTCGAGGAGCGACTGCCACCGCGTGCCATTGGTCGCGCGCTCGAGCGCCATTCGCGCAGCGAGATCAACACCCCGTGCCAAAGCCGCAGACGCTGGTCGATCGAGCGGCAAACGGTCAACCATCGTCGGCTCGGCATGAAGAAGATTCCCGATCGCCCACTCGCGAAGGACATCGTGACGGAACACGACACGGTCATTTCCCAAATCGCGTAACGTCTCACTGGCCACCAAAGCATTGATCGCCTTTGCCGGATGATTCCTGACGTCCAGGGGGTCGGTGTGCGAGAGTGCCGCTTCCGCCA
>JAOUEB010000377.1 GCA_029858925.1 Nitrospira sp. | reverse complement strand
TCTTGGCCGACAAACTCGATCCGCGCATCGGTCGCCGCGTCCATCGTCATCGACTTTTCGTTCGACCGGAAGTCCCCGCTCTTCATATGGACGACGTGCGTTTTTGAATCAGGACTCCACGCTCCCATCTTATGCGGATGCTTCCTGGTATGGGCCTTCACAGACAGCGGCGCGCGGCGGTCGGAGTTGCCTTCGCGCAACACGGGATTGACGGCGCTGCCCTTGACCTTGTCGTAACGGGACTTGATGTCCTTCTCTTTATCGTCTTTCGGATTTTCCGGATACTCGGGCAGCTTGTAGCCCTGGTTCTGCAATTCTTTGATCGTCTCTTGGAGTTGGGGCAGTGACGCGCTGATATTCGGCAGCTTGATGATGTTCGCTTCCGGCGTCTTGGCCAGCTCGCCCAACTCAGCCAAGGCATCGTGCTGCTTCTGCGCCGGAGTCAGGTACTCCGGAAACACGGCGAGTACACGGCCCGCCAACGAGATGTCCCGCAATTCAACCGTCACGCCCGCCGCCTTCGAGAAGGCGTTGATGATCGGCAAGAACGAGTAGGTCGCCAGCATCGGCGCCTCATCGGTCTTGGTATAGATAATCTTGTCTGCTTTCGTCGTCATGGTTGCTCCCCTTTCCGCATCGTGATTAGTTCAGCGCATTCAGCGCCGAACCGGCCCTGAACCACGCAATCTGTTGCTCCGTCATGCTGTGGTTCGCCTGGATGGTGAGCGCCTGGCCATCCGCCTTGTGAATGGTCACCTGCACCGATTTGCCGGGCGCCAGACTCCCTAGCCCCGTCACGCTGATGCGGTCCTGCTGCTCGATCTTCTCGTAATCCTTCGGGTCCGCGAAGGTTAACGCCAAGATCCCTTGTTTCTTGAGATTAGTTTCATGAATGCGCGCAAAGCTCTTCGTGATGACGGCGCGCACGTTCAAAAAGCGGGGCGACATCGCCGCATGCTCGCGGCTGCTGCCCTCGCCGTAATTCTCGTCGCCCACCACGATCGATCCGATACCCTTCGCCTTGTAGGCGCGGGCGATCTGCGCGATGTTCAGATTCGACTCCCCGGTCAACACATTGGTCCCCTTGCCCGGCTCGGAGGCGAACGCATTATTCGCGCCCAGGAACATGTTGTCGCTGATCTTATCCAAGTGGCCGCGGAATTTCAGCCAGGGACCGGCCGGTGAAATGTGGTCGGTCGTGGTTTTGCCCTTGGTCTTGATCAAAAGCGGAAGCTTCTCGAAGTCTTTGCCGTCCCAACGGGGGAACGGCTGCAACAACTGCAACCGCTCGCTGGTCGGAGGAATATCGACGGTCAGGCCGTCGCCGTTTTCAGCCGGCGCTACAAACCCTTCTTCGCCCGTGGCGAATCCCTTGGCCGGCAATTCTTCGCCCACCGGTGCTTGGAACTTGAATTCCTTTCCGTCCGCGCCCGTGATCGTCTGATTCACCGGATCGAATCCGAGGTCGCCCGTGATCGCGTAGGCCGTCACGACTTCCGGGCTCGCCAAGAACGAGAGTGTTTCGTTGATGCCGTCGTTCCGGCCCGGAAAGTTACGGTTAAAGGAGCTGACGATCGAATCCGCCTTGCCCTTCACGCCGTCGGCTCGTTTCCACTGCCCGATGCAGGGGCCGCAGGAGTTCGAGAGTACCGTGCCGCCCAACTGCTCGAACGTGTCCAGGAAGCCGTCGCGTTTCATGGTGTGATAGATGCGCTCGGAGCCCGGCGAGACCAGGAACGAGGCCTTTGCCTTCAAACCGGCCTTCAACGCCTGTTGCGCGATATGGGCCGAGCGGCTGATGTCTTCGTAGGATGAATTCGTGCAGCTGCCGATCAACGCCGCCTTCAGTTCGACCGGATAGCCCTTCTCCTTCGCTTCCGCCTTCAGCTTTGAAATCGGCCGCGCCAAGTCCGGCGTGTGCGGCCCGACCACGTGCGGTTCCAACTTCGACAAATCGACTTCCACGATCTGATCGTAATACTTCTCCGGCGATTGATAGACTTCCGGATCTGCGACAAGCAGTGCGTTATTAGCTTGAGCCAGGTTTGCCAAATCCGACCGATCCGTGATGTTCATATAGGCGACCATCTTCTGATCGAAGGGGAACACGGAGGTCGTCGCGCCTAATTCAGCGCCCATGTTGCAGATGGTGCCTTTGCCGGTCGCGCTGATCGTCTCGGCGCCGGGTCCGAAGTATTCGACGATCTTGTTCGTCCCGCCCTTGACCGTGAGCAGGCCGCAGAGATAGAGGATGACGTCCTTGGCCGACGCCCAGCCGCTCAATTTGCCGGTGAGGCGCACGCCGATCAATTTGGGATGGAGCACTTCCCAGGGCAAACCTGCCATTACTTCGCCCGCATCGGCACCGCCGACGCCGATCGCCAAACCGCCCAGCCCACCGCCGTTTGGCGTATGCGAGTCGGTGCCGATGATCAAACTTCCGGGGAACGCATAATTTTCCAGCACGACTTGATGAATGATCCCGGCGCCCGGCTTCCAGAAGCCGATGCCGTACTTCTTCGCCGCCGAGGCCAGAAAGTTGTAGACTTCCCTATTTTCATCCATCGCGCGCAGCAGGTCCTTCTCGGACCCCATTTCGGCGCGGATCAAATGGTCGCAATGGATCGTGCTGGGCACGGCG
>JAOUEB010000376.1 GCA_029858925.1 Nitrospira sp. | reverse complement strand
AGCGACGAAGAACGCAGCAGCCAATCCGCGATTGCAGCAGAAGCGCTCATGAATAATGCGGGCTAGGGATTGCATTGGCAGCGTGTGTGAATAATGCAGGTTCGAGAATTGTGATGCAGCCGACTGAGAGACCCCCCGAAGCAAAACCGTCCGATTACCGCCCGCGCGCGTCTGAAAAAGATACGCTGCGGGATGCATTGCGCGATCAGGCGGAACGTGGACAGACCAAGTCCCATATCGTGATCCAATCCGTTCAGCGATTGTTGCGCCGCGGGGCCATCACCAATCTTTCGAAGATGCTGGGGCGCATGCATCCGGCCGATGTGGCCAAGGCCATCCGCCACCTCTCGTCTTCCAAGGAAAAGCGGGAAGTATTCGAATTGGTCAGGGGCGAGAACAAGCGCGGCCAGGTGCTGAGCGAACTCGACGGTGAAAGTATTCAGGACGTGCTGGCCGATCTGTTGCACTCGGACGTGGCCTGGCTTTTGAAAGATATCGGGCCGGACGATGTGGCGTACATTCTCGGGTTTTTACCTGAGGAGCGGGGCAGGGACATTCTCGCCTTGATGAAGACGGAGGACTCGACCGAAGTCGCCGACATCCTCAAATACGAGAAGGATACCGCCGGCGGCATCATGACGACGGAGTTCTTTTCTTTGTCGGAGGACGCCACCGCGCAAGAAGCGATTCGTCGTCTGCAGCACGCCACCGATGCGGAAATGGTGTTTTACATCTATGTGACGGACAAGGACGAACATCTGGTCGGCGTGTTGTCGCTGCGGCAACTCCTGACGGTGCCGCCCGCCACGCCGTTGAGGAACATCATGACGCGAGACGTGATGAGCGTCGCCGTCGATATGGATCAGGAAGAAGTCGCGCGCCAAGTAGCCAGTTATAACTTGCTCGCGATCCCGGTCGTCGAGAAAGACGGACGATTGGCGGGCATCATCACCGTCGACGACGTGGTGGACGTTATTCGTGAAGAAGCCACGGAAGACATGCTCAAAATGGCCGGCGCTATTGAGGAAGAGTCGGTGTCCAAGTCGTCGAGCCTGGGAGCGGCCAAGTTGCGGCTGCCGTGGCTCTTTACCAATCTTGTCGGGAGCCTCTTGTCGGGAGCCATCTTGTGGTATTTCCGATACACGATTCAGGAAGTCGTGGCGATCGTCAGCTTCATTCCGGTCATTGCCGCGATGGGCGGCAATGTGGGGCTGCAATCGTCGACGTTGATCATTCGCGGGCTGGCGACCGGCCATGTCGAGTTGACCGATGTCTGGACGGTGTTTTTCCGGGAGACCAAGGTCGGCCTCCTCATGGGGCTTGCCTGCGGGCTGATGTTGGCCGTGGTTGGATGGGGGCTGCGTCAGGGGTTTTTGGGGGTGGTCGTGGGCGTGTCGCTGGTGATTGCGTTCCTCGTCTCCACCAGCATGGCCACCATCATGCCGATCGTGTTGAAGCGGATGGGAGTGGATCCTGCCGTCGCGGCCGGACCGTTCGTCACGACCGCCAATGACATTACCGGCATTACGATTTATCTCACGCTGTCGACGATTTTTCTGGATCATCTGCGATGAAGAGCGCCGCAGGACAGAGGCCACGCCTTGTCCTCACACAATAGGCTGTTGCACCATGCCGCTGGTCAAAACATCCGCAATCGTGTTACGGAGCCGTAAGTGGGGCGATGCCGACCGGATTGTCACGTGCTATGCCAGAAACTTGGGGAAGATTCGCGGAGTGGCCCGCGGGGCTCGGCGTCAGAAAAGCCGATTCGGAGCGGCGCTCGAACCGTTTACCGTGTGCCGGCTGGATTTGTTCGAGAAAGCTGGAGATTCGCTGTTTCGAATTTCGCATGTCGATGTGACGACGTCATTCCAATCGTTGCGCGAAGATCTCGGTTTGATGGATTCGGCGGCGCGGATGGTCAATGTGGTGGCTGCCATTACTCCTGATGGGGACCCGGATCCGCTGTTATTCGACACACTCGAGCTGGGCTTGGCCGCGCTGCAACAAAGCAAAGATCCGGCCTATACCGCATTGTTGTTTCAAATCAGGCTGCTGGGGCTGACCGGGTTTCGCCCGCAGACGGATCATTGTGTGGCTTGCGGGAAGGTACAGCTGACCGGGGGGCCTCAATTTTCGCCCGTGGCCGGCGGGCTTGTGTGCGTAATGTGCGCGGCGCGGCAACGAGTCCGCTGCGTGCCGCTTTCGCTGGGAAGCCTGGCGTTTCTTCAACAAGCCGTTCGGCTGTCCCCGGAGCTGGTCACTCGACTCAGAGCCGCCGGGCAAGTGCGGAGTGAAATTGAGGCGGCGATTGAAGGCTATGTGACGGTCGTCGCCGGCAGGCGGCTTCCGCCTGTTGATTTCTTGTCGTCCGTGCGGTCGGTTTGAATGAGATAATGTCGTGCGAGGGGTGACGGTATGGCGTCGATTGCGCTTGAGCCACGCGATATGGAGTGGCTCGATAAAGGGGTGTTGGGTATTCAGTGGAACGACGGTCATAATAGCGTCTACCCCGTTCGATATCTTCGTCAGCACTGCCCCTGCGCGGCTTGTGTAGATGAGTGGACGGGCGAGCGCCGGTTGAAGGGCGAAGACGTGCCCCTTCTTATCATGCTGCAAGATATTCAGGCGGTCGGACGCTATGCG
>JAOUEB010000375.1 GCA_029858925.1 Nitrospira sp. | reverse complement strand
CTTGAGCAACCCCGCAGCCTCGCCAGGAAGGTCGATCTCAGTGCGCTCCCCGAATCCGAAGGATTGGAGATAGCGGTAGAGCCGCTGCTCCCCCAAGGCCATCCCGGCCTTGGCCGCGCCTATATTGCTGGACTTTTGAATCACCTGCGCAAACGAGAGCCATCCAAGCTTTTCATGATCGTGGATCGTCGTGTTCGCAACGGCCATGCGTCCCTGCTCTCCGAATACCAGTGTCTCCGGTTTCATCACTCGCTCCTCGATGACCGCAGCAGCGAGAATCGCTTTCATAGTCGAACCTGGCTCGTAGGTGTCCGTCAATGCGCGGTTCCGCCAACGATCGGGACCCAGCGCAGAGACTGCGTTAGGATCGAAGCGAGGGCTGACGGCCGATGCCAGGACCGCGCCGGTGCTTGGGTCCATCACGATCATCGTACCCGACTTGGCCGCCGCGCGAGCGACGGCCTCTTCTAATTCTTTTTCCACGATGTACTGAATCACCTCATCGATCGTGAGCACCAGTCGATGGCCGGGCGCAGGGCTCTGTTCGCTCGACAGTTCCTTTGGAAACACCGTGCGGCCCAAAGCATCTCGCTGCAATACCGTCACGCGCTTCTCACCATGCAAATGTGATTCGTACCGGCGCTCAATGCCCTCCAACCCCTCGCCGTCCATTCCCGCAAAACCCAGGACATGCGATAGGAGCGGCCCCTTGGGATAAAACCGCCGGCCTTCCAGCACGACACCAATGCCCTCCATGGGCATGCGTTCAAGCTGGCGCCCCTGCTCAGGGTCCAACTTTCTCGCCAGCCACACAAATCCTCGATCTTGCCGAAGTTTCCGCTCCAACTCATCGGCACGCACACGCAACACAGGCGAGAGAGACCGGGCTGTTCTGGCCGGACTCTCGATCGCGGTCGGAACGCCAAAGACGGACGGCACTTCCAGATTCATCGCCAACATCTTCCCATGACGGTCGACGATCGTACCTCGCACACCTTCAAGCGAGACAGTTTTTTGATGTTGCCGGTCCGCTTTGACCGTCAGTTCCGCGGCCTGCAAAACTTGAAGCGTAGCCAGCCTGAACAGCACCACTCCAAACCCGCACAAGAGCAGCAGTAGCGTCACGTATCGACGGCCACGCGAGAGAGGGGCAGCCACTATCTTCCCCAGCTGGACAGATCATTGCGCGCGATGCGTACTTCAGCCGGAGCCGCATGGGGGTGCGACTCGCCGGCAGGCCTGGCTTGCACCATAATTACCTGCCCCTTCTGCGGTGGAACCATGCCGAGTTGCTCCGTGGCCATTTTGGCGATTCTGTCCGGGGCGCTGAGCGCGGAGAATTTGACCCGCAGCTGATCGCGCTCACGCTCAAGTCTCACCTTCTCGGCCTTGAGCCGCTCAACCTGATACCCCACCCGCACGATATCCACTCGCTCCCACACGAAAAGAAAGACGAGACACAACCCGATGAACAGAGCCAGCATTCTCATAGAGCCATCCCCCCTGACACACGTTCAGCAACCCGCAGCTTGGCGCTCCGCGCCCTGGGATTCATCCGACACTCTTGCGCAGAGGGAAGAAGGGGCTTCTTCGTTAGAAGCGACAGGCACGCGCCGTCCCCCCGCGCAAGAGATCTTAAAGTATGCTTCACGATGCGATCCTCAAGAGAGTGAAACGAGATGGCGCAAATTCTTCCCCCCGGAGCCAATACGCTGGCAGCGTCCCGAAGCGCCGGCTCCAGGCTTTCAAGCTCATGATTCACGGCTATGCGAAGCGCCTGAAACGTTCTTGTTGCACAGTGAATCCGCCCATGCCGATAGGCGGAAGGAACCGCTCCGGCAATCACGGACGCGAGGGCGCCCGTAGTCTCAATTGGGCGGTGCTCCCTCTCTCGCACGATTGCGCGCGCGATTCTCCGTGAATATCGTTCCTCTCCATGGTGGAAAATGATGTCTGCGAGCTCATCTTCCCGAACGCTGTTCACCAGCGCCGCTGCCGTCAGGCCGGTCGTTTGATCCATGCGCATGTCGAGCGGGCCGTCTTGCTGGAAGCTAAACCCCCGCCCCGGATCGTCGAGTTGAGGAGACGACACGCCAAAATCGAACAACACCCCCTCCACTTTTGAAATTCCCATGTCGGCGAGATGATGTTTCAAGTCTCGATAATTTCCCTTTCTCAACACGACACGCTTTCCAAATCTCACCAACCGCTCCTGAGAAAATGCAACTGCCTGGGAATCTTGATCCAATCCGATCAGCTTGGTCCCTGGATCGGAGCGTTCCAGCAGCATTTCTGCATGCCCACCATATCCCACAGTGCAATCCAAGATGGTCACTGGCCGCTGGAAAACGAGCCAGGAAATAATTTCACTCCCCAGCACAGAAACATGCCTTGAATCACCGACAATATCCTTCTCCACTCTCCTCCACTTTCACCCACATGATGCCGGAGTATACTCCGGCAAATTTGGTTGTCAATGGGAATTTGACTTGGCTGACGGTTCTTTCCGTCGTGATCACGCAGACTTGAATGCACCCGGACTCTGTCCTTGCTTCATCATCCTCTCATCAACCGGCAAGCGGTCAGACTTTTTATTAGCGATGGGCATACGTTCAGCCGTTCAGAGTCTTGGGGTTTCGTTGACTTCTCAGGGCA
>JAOUEB010000374.1 GCA_029858925.1 Nitrospira sp. | reverse complement strand
TACGGCGCAGATGCACCAGGCGCAGTCGGAAGTCGCGCTCTTGGACGATCAACTCGCGCACACCCGGGTTGTGGCTCCGTTCGACGGAATCGTCGTGACAGGAGATCTCAGTCAATCGCTCGGTTCGCCCGTTGAGAAAGGCAAAGTGCTGTACGAGGTGGCTCCCCTCGACCATTATCGGATCGTTCTAGAGGTAGACGAGCGGGATATTGCGGACGTCCAGGTTGGGCAACGGGGCCAGTTGCTGCTGTCCGCCTTTCCGACCGAGACCATCGATTTGGCCGTGGAAAAGGTGACGCCGGTGTCGACGGCTCGTGAGGGCCGGAATTTCTTCCGCGTGGAAGCCGCGCTGGACCGTCCGCATGCGCGTTTGCAGCCGGGTATGGAAGGCGCAGGAAAAATCGAAGTCGACCGTCGGCGTCTCGTCTGGATCTGGACCCACCAAGTCATTGACTGGATTCGGCTCGCCGTCTGGTCGTGGCTTCCGTAAGCCTCAGGTAGATAGGCTGAAGGGGTTCAGACTGAAGGTCGGAGGTCAGAATGCTTCAGCCTTCAGCCTAAACGCCTTCAGCCTGAGAGTGTCCCTATGAGCGAAGCTCTTTTTAGTCCTTCCTGGTATCGCGTCGCGGCGCTGGTGCCGCGGCTGCGCGGTCACGCCCATCTTCACCGGCATCAGTACCGTGGTCAGACGTGGTTTGTGCTTCAGGACCGCTCCAACGAGCGGTTCCATCGGTTTTCTCCCTCCGCCTACGCATTCATCGGTCTGATGGACGGGCAGCGCGCAGTGCAGGAAATCTGGGACCTGGTTTCGACCAAACTGGGTGATGACGCTCCGACTCAGCCGGAAGTGGTTCAACTCTTGAGCCAGCTGCATGCCGCCGACGTCCTTCAGTGCGATATCTCGTCGGATACGGCGGAGTTGCTCCAACGACACGAAAAGCAGAAGCGGAAAAAATTGCAGCAGCGGCTGATGAGTTTCTTTGCCTGGCAGTTTCCTCTCTTCGATCCCGAGCGATTCCTGCAACAAGCGGCTCCTCTGGTGCGTCCCTTCTTCGGCTGGAGCGGCGCCATCCTGTGGTGTTTGTTGGTCATACCGGCCAGTCTCCTCGGATTGGCTCATTGGTCGGATCTGACAGACAATATTGTGGATCAAGTCACGACTCCTCACAATCTTGTCCTGCTGTGGTTCCTGTTCCCGATCATCAAGGCGCTCCACGAGTTCGGCCACGCATTTGCCGTCAAGGTGTTCGGCGGAGAAGTGCATGAGATGGGCGTGATGTTGCTCGTCTTTTCACCGGTTCCCTACGTCGAGGCCTCTGCTTCGTCCGCCTTTGATAGTAAATGGAAGCGGGCCTTCGTCGGCGCGGCAGGAATGGTGGTTGAGCTGGCGGTGGCGTCGATTGCCATGTTCGTATGGGTGAGCGTGGAACCGGGAACGGTCAGAGCGCTGGCCTACAATACGATTCTGATTGCGGGGATCTCGACGGTGATCTTCAACGCGAACCCGCTTCTGCGATTCGATGGGTATTACATCCTGGCCGACTTGATCGAAATCCCCAATCTGCGCGGACGCGCGAACCACTATCTCGGATACGTGTGCGAACGGTATCTCTTCAAGCGGGAAGACGCGCAGCTGCCGCACGCCACGCCCGGGGAACGGGCCTGGTTCGTGGTGTACGCCGTCACGTCCTTCATCTATCGCATCTTCGTGGTTGCCGCGATTCTTCTGTTTCTGACCGAGCAATTGTTTTTATTGGGGGTGCTCTTTGCCGCGATGACGGCCTTTACCTGGTTTGTCCTGCCTGTCGGAAAGGGCCTGTCCTACCTCTTCACCAGCCCGCGAATCCGAAAGGTGCGCGGACGGGCGATCGCGATCAGTTTCGGCGCGCTTGCGGCGGTGTTGGCGGTGCTCTGCGTGCTTCCGGTTCCCTTTCGCACCAGGGCGGAAGGGATCGTGTGGATTCCGGATGAGGCGATTGTGCGGGCCGAAGTCGATGGCTTTGTCGAGCGAGTCATCGCGATTCCCGGGAGCCGGGTGAGCGCCGGTGAGGCGCTGGTGATTTGTCGAGACCCCATGATTACCAAGGACGTCAAGGTCCTGGAGGGACAGCTGCGTGAGATCAAGGCTCGAATCCGTGAGCAGGTTCCGACCGATCTGGCTAAGGCGAAGATGTTGGAAGAAGAGGAGCGCTATATTCTGGAGCGCCTCGCAAGGGCGAAGGAGCGGGAGCGTGATTTGGTGATTCGGAGCAAGACGTCCGGAACTCTCGTGTTGCCGCAAGCCGATGATCTCCCGGGGCGGTTCATTCGCCGCGGAGAGTTACTCGCCCACGTGGTCGATCTTGAGACGATCACGGTGCGGACCATTGTGGACCAAACGGACATCGATTTAATCCGCTATGAAACCCGTGGCGTTCAGGTTCGACTGGCGGAGCGGCTCGATCAGGCGATGTCGGGAGAGGTGAAACGTCTGGTTCCGGCCGCCAGCGACGAGTTGCCGAGTCCTGCGTTGGGGAGCGAAGGCGGGGGCCAAGTGCCGCTCGATCCACGCGATTCCAAGGGGCATACAGCTATTCGGAAGGTGTTTCAGATCGATGTGGAACTTCCTGCCAGCCACGGGATTGTGAATGTCGGCGGGCGTGTGTACGTTCGTTTC
>JAOUEB010000373.1 GCA_029858925.1 Nitrospira sp. | reverse complement strand
TCCATCGGTCTTCAACCTCAGAAGAAAGACCTTCTCATGGCGTGCGTTTCCAAGAGACAGCAGGCACACCGTGACCATCCCGAAAAGAGGAGTAGACCTTCACTGAACGTCGTGATCGCCATCGGGCCATCCGACACTCCGTCATTCGTTACAAAAATTGTGTCCCTGAGACGTGTTCCTTGTGAAGCGTATCTCGTGAAGCGTGAAGCGCGGGGCAGAAAGAGAGTGTGTCCCATCTTTGTTTGCGAAATACGCTTCACGAGATACGAGCGACGTAAAACGGAATAGCTTATCGACTACGTCTCGCTCACAGGGACGAACAGCTGCAGTAGAGGTGCTCAGTTAGACTGCGCCGCCCCATCTTCATCGTTCGATGATTGCCCCAATAGATCCGGCTGTCGCTTGGCAATCTCCTCGTACACTTCATCCAGCCAGCGGCCGGCGCAGCCCAGCACTTCGCGGACCAGCGTCTCCGGCTGCCCGGTTCTCTTGATCGTCCATTGCGACACATACTCCAGCAGCGCCTCGCGCTCGAATTGCCGAGTCGATTGTGTGGCCATCGCTGTAAGTTCACCCAATCCGGTTTTCACAATCTCGGCGACAGTGTCCCGCGCATACGAGGTGCTGGCCGTCACATATTGAATCACCCGATTGAGTTCTTGATCCGTCATCATCACTCTCACAACGCGGGCCAATGCTGAGGGATTTTTATATCCCTCCTGAACTCTGTCAATGTGCGCAGGACGATCCTCCGCCCTGGATTTTTTCTCCACGCCATGCAGAGGGCAATGGTATGATCGACCCGCTTTATCGTCCCATCATGAAGGAGACCTTTATGGCTAGACAGCTCCGTGCGCGAGGCGCCTCAGCATCAACGCGCGCCGCGCGCCCCTCGTATCCCGACCGCTGGGACCTGGCGCATTTGGTCAAAGATCCGTCGAAGGAGATCGACTCCACCCTGTCACGACTTGAGACAGTGGTCTCGCAAATCGAAGCAGCCCGTCCGACATTGGCACCATCGATCTCGAGTCAGAACTTGCAGACTCTGCTCGGACTCAGCGAAACATTTGCGCAGGGTTCATCCAAGCTTGGAGCCTATGCGTACCTCCGGTTTTCCGAAAACACCAAGGACGCCGAGGCCCGTTCGCTCAAGACGCGCCTCGAAGAACGCCTGACGGCCCTGAGCAATCGCCTCCTCTTTTTCGACCTGTGGTGGCAGAGCGTCGATGACGACAATGCGGCGCGCCTGATGGCCGGCGCGGGCGACTTCCGCTATCACCTGGAGACGATCCGGCGATTCAAACCACATACGCTGTCCGAACCGGAAGAAAAGATCGTCCACCTCAAAAACGTCACGGGCCGTAGCGCGGTTCATACCTTGTACGACGTGGTCACCAACGGGCTGGCGTTCACCCTGACAGTCGACGGCAAGAAAAAGACCGTCAATCGAGAAGGGCTGATGGCCTATGTGCGAAGCCAGAAAGCCTCGGTGCGGCAAGCCGCCTATCAAGAACTCCATCGCGTCTTTGCAACACAACAAGACCTGCTGGGAGAAATCTACAAGACGCTCGTGAACGACTGGAAATCGGAAAACCTCGGCCTGCGGCAATTCTCCTCACCCATCGCCACCCGCAACCTCGGCAACGATGTGCCCGATCGAGCTGTCGATGTGCTGTTGACGTCCTGCGCGAAGAATGCCGACATCTTCCAGACCTATTTCTCGCTGAAAGCGAAGATCTGCAAGATCAAGCCGATGAACCGGTATCACATCTACGCGCCGCACCGCACGGAATCGAAGAAGTACAGATATGCCGACGCGGCGGCCATGGTTCTCGATGCGTATCGTGGATTCTCTCCCCAACTGGCTGAGTTGGCGAAACAGGTCTTTCGAGACAAGCATATCGACGGACCGACCAAGCCCGGCAAGCTCAGCGGCGCCTATTGCTACAGCGTCGTCCCCGGCATGACTCCCTATGTCATGCTGAACTACACCGGAGAAGCCCGCGACATCGCGACGATGGCGCACGAACTCGGCCATGCCGTCCACGGCATGATGGCCAAAGACCACTCCATTTTTACCTTCCATTCGACCCTGCCGCTGGCGGAAACGGCCTCAGTCTTCGGTGAGCGGATTCTCTCCGATGCCTTGATGTCTCAAGAACGCAACAAGGCCGTTCAGCAAGGATTGCTGCTGAGCCAATTGGACGATATCTACGCCACGGTGCTCAGACAGGCCTATTTTGTGCGCTTTGAAAAGTTGGCCCATCAGATGATCGCGGACGGCGCCACGGGAGACCAGCTGGCCAAGACCTACCTACAGGAATTGCGACAGCAATTCGGCAAAGCGGTGAAAGTGCCGGAGGAGTTCCAGTGGGAATGGCTGACCATCCCCCATATTTTCGCCAGTCCGTTCTACTGCTATGCCTACAGCTTCGGCAATCTGCTCGTGCTGGCGCTGTACCGAATGTACAAAGAACAGGGTCCCGCGTTTGTGCCGAAATACATGGATCTCCTCTCCACCGGAGGCTCAGACGCCCCACAAGCGATTCTGACCAAAGTCGGCGTGGACATGACATCCGAAGCCTTCTGGCAATCCGGATTCGATACGATTCGGGAGATGGTCGAGCAGTTGGAAGAGACGATGTGAGCGCTGGGTCAAGCT
>JAOUEB010000372.1 GCA_029858925.1 Nitrospira sp. | reverse complement strand
GGCTTCGATGAACGGCGCGACTTCGGTCAGCTGCGATCCGATATGCGCATGGACTCCCACCACCTCGATGTGGCTCATGGAGGATGCCAGCGCAAATTCTTCCAACGCGCGATCCGCCGCAATGCCGAACTTGCTCTTTTTGAGGCCCGTCGAAATATAGGGATGGGTCTTGGGGTCGATATCGGGATTGATGCGGAGCGCCACGCGGGCCTTCCTCCCGACCGACGCCGCTACTTCATTGATTGCATGCAGCTCGGCCGGCGATTCCACATTGAACATCAAAATGTCTGCCTTGAGCGCATCGCGGATTTCGTCGGGCGCTTTGCCGACTCCGGCAAAGACGATCTTAGACGCCGGCACACCGGCTTTCAGGGCTCGAAACAGTTCGCCGCCCGACACGATGTCCGCGCCGCTGCCTTCCTTCGCCATCAATCGCAAGATGGCAAGGTTAGAGTTGGCTTTCATCGCAAAGGCAATCACATGGGGAATGTTCTTGAAGGCGCTGTCGTATGCCCGGAAATGGCGGACGAGTGTGGCATGGCTGTAGACATAACAGGGAGTGCCGAGCTCCTTCGCGATCCGGCTCACCGGCACCTGCTCGCAATACAACTCTCCGTGGCGATACTCAAAATAATTCATTTCACAAATCCTCGTTCAAACCATCGAGATCGTCAGTGATGCATTCCGTTCGAATTATGACATCAAATCGGCAACGCTCATCGTGTCCCCACCGGACGCAATGGCGGCAGGAGTTCATCGTGATCCTGCTCCTCGGATTCGGCCGATGTCCGTTGCTTCGCATCGAGGGCTTCATGCTGCTTCTTTTGCCGCTCGATGGTAGGCGTAACCCCGACGGTCTCCGGTGCTACCGGCGCCCCCACCACGCCGCAGGAATTCAACAGTCCTGCCACGATGATGAGTACAAGGTGTTTCATCGGAGTGACCGCTCCAGTTCCTTGAGCCGTTGCTCCACTCGTCCTCGGGCTGTTCCCCCGATCTGCCGCTTCCGATCGATCGCCGCTGAAACGGTCAGCCGCGCGAAGACTCCCCGTTCGATCCGGTCAGAAAACGCGAGCAGCTCTTCCAGCGAAAAATCCGTCAACTCGCGCTCTTGTTCCAGCGCCGCCCGTACGATCCGTCCGGTGATTCCATGGGCTTCGCGAAAGGGCACGCCTCGTTCCACCAAGTAGTCGGCCAATTCGGTGGCAAGCAACCCGCCGCTCTGCAAAGAGCGCGTAAGCACGTCTTGGTTCACCTTGAGCCGGCGCATCAATTCAGTCATGACGTTCAGGGACGCCGTCACCGTGTCGAGCGCGTCGAAGAGCGCCGGCTTATCCTCTTGCAAGTCCCGATTATAACTCAACGGGAGTGCTTTGAGGGTGACGAGGAGATTCATCAGATGGCCATAGACGCGGCCGGTTTTTCCTCGGACTAATTCGGGCACATCTGGATTCTTTTTCTGGGGCATCATGCTGCTGCCGGTGCAAAAAGCGTCCGGTAGGTCGACAAACTGAAACTCCTGCGACGCCCAGAGGATCAGCTCTTCGCTGAGCCGCGACAGATGCATCATCACGATGGACAAGGCCGATGCCGTCTCAATCATGAAATCACGATCGGACACTGCATCCATACTATTGGCCGTCACAGCAGGGAAACCTAGCAGCTTGGCTGTGTATCGACGGTCCACCGGATAATTCGTGCCGGCCAAGGCCCCTGATCCCAGCGGCATGACGTTGAGCCTGATCCTGGCATCGCGGATGCGTCCCTTGTCCCGTTCGATCATCTCCACATAGGCGAGCAGATGATGGGCAAACAGGACAGGCTGTGCTCGTTGCAGGTGGGTATAGCCTGGCATTGCGATCGGAAGGTTCGTTCTTGCCTGGGCCAGTAACACGCGTTGCAACTCCGTGCACTGCTCGGTCAGCCGGTCGAGTTGGTCGCGGAGGTAGAGTCGGATATCCAGTGCGACCTGGTCGTTCCTGCTGCGGCCGGTATGCAGCTTGCCGCCCAAGGGCCCGATCAGTTCTGTCAGCCGTCGTTCAATCGCCATATGAATATCTTCGTCATGTAGCGCGAACTTGAACTGCCCACGATCCAACTCCGTTTTGACCGATTCAAGTCCGCGTACGATCGTGTTGGTTTCGCGTGGAGACAATACCCGCGCCTTCCCGAGCGTCCGGCAATGCGCGATGCTTCCTTGAATATCATGCGCGTAGAGCCGCCGGTCTACGGCCACCGATACAGTGAAGGCTTCGACAAGCCGGTTCGTATTCTCACGAAACCGTCCTCCCCAGGCCTTGCCGGCAGCGGCGGTCGTCCGGAGATTCCGTTTCGCCGTAGCCATTAAGCCGAGGCCTTCCGCCGCTGAGCCCTGATCTTCAACCGCAACCCGTTCAAGCGGATGAATCCCTCCGCGTCCTTTTGGTTATAGACCTCGTCTTCCTCGAATGTGGCGATGTCCAACCGATAGAGCGAATTCTTGGATTTGCGGCCGGCAAGGGTGCACCCGCCCTTGTACAGTTTCACGCGGGCCGTGCCGCTCACATCTTTTTGAGCGGCATCGATCGCGGTTTGGATCATGTCGCGCTCAGGACTGAACCAATAGCCGTTGTAGATGAGATCGGCGAATCGAGGGATCAAACTGTCCCGGAAGTGGAGCACTTCAC
>JAOUEB010000371.1 GCA_029858925.1 Nitrospira sp. | reverse complement strand
GATGGAATGAGTTTTTAGCAACTCCGTCAAGGATGGGGCCCGCCTTTGGCCTCTCTCGCGTTGAGGGCGGCGGTTTCTATCTTTTCATCACAGTGACAGGCGTCTCACGCCTCACGGCCGCACAGGGTGCGTTGTGGCACGGCCATCACGCCAAGCAGCGCAAGCTTGCAAGTTTGCCAGGATGTGCTGTTGCGGGGTCGTGTTCCATCATATTTGACCTTGCACCTCGGTCCCTACCTGTATAGAATGGCTCGGCTTTTCAGGCAGTTAGCTCTCTCGCTGCTCCTATGCCATTCCACGGTTTCCCCACTCGCCTCATGTGCTTTGGATGGGTTGAAGCCACGGGGAGCCGTGTGACATAAGACGTGCGTTTATCTACCAGGAGGGTATCCCGTGAGTGATTCAGCGATTGTCACGTTTGCATTGGTTGCGGCAGTGGCCGGCATTGCCTATGGCCTCTATTTGGCCATGTGGGTCTTCAAGCTCAACGCGGGTAACGCGAAGATGCAGGAGATTGCGAAGGCTATTCAGGAAGGCGCCGGCGCTTACATGAACCGCCAGTATCGGACGGTGGGGATGGTGGCGGCTGTGCTGTTCGTCGCGCTCTGGGGCGCAGGGGCCGTCTCCGACAAATTCGGCTTGCTGACGGCGATCGGATTCCTGGTCGGCGCGGGAGCGTCGTCGATTGCCGGTTATGTGGGGATGATCATCGCCGTGCGCGCGAATGTTCGGACTGCTCAAGCGGCACATGATGGGCTGAATGCCGCTTTGACCGTCGCGTTTCGAGGGGGCGCGGTGACGGGGCTGTTGCTGATCGGCCTGGGACTGTTGTCCATCACCAGTTTCTATATGATCGCGCAATCGATTGCCGGACAAGAGAAAGCCATTCACGCCTTGCTGAGTCTTGGGTTCGGCGGAAGTTTGATCTCGGTCTTTGCCCGGGTCGGCGGCGGCATCTATACCAAGGCGGCGGACGTCGGCGCGGATCTCGTTGGAAAGGTGGAAGCGGGCATCCCCGAAGACGATCCTCGCAATCCGGCCGTAATTGCGGACAACGTCGGCGACAATGTCGGCGATTGCGCCGGCATGGCCGCGGACCTGTTTGAAACCTATGCTGTGACGACGGTTGCGGCGATGGTCTTAGCCTTCACGATGTTCAAGGGGGCGACCGCGCCGATTCTCTATCCGCTCGCTTTGGGCGGCGTGACGATTTTCGCGACGATTATCGGCATCTTGTTTGTGAAGGTGAGTGAGGGCGGCGAGATCATGACGGCCTTGTACAAGGGGCTGTTCGTGGCAGGCGGCATGGCGGCGCTGGCGTTCTTCCCCATTACGACGGCGATCATGAGCGGCGTCGGCGGGGTCAGCGGGATGAGCTATTATATGGCGGCGCTAATTGGATTGATCGTGACCTTGTCGCTGGTGTTCATTACCGACTACTACACGTCGAAGAGTTACGAACCGGTGCAGTATATCGCCAAGGCCAGTGAAACCGGCCATGCGACGAATATCATCGCGGGGTTGGCGGTCGGCATGCAGGCGACGGCAGCGCCGGTGGTAGTGATTGCGGCGGCGATTCTTGGCAGCTATTGGGTTTGCGGCGGGGCGGAATCGGGTGGCCTGTATGGTGTGGCGGTGGCGGCGGTCTCGATGCTCTCGATGGCCGGGATTGTCGTGGCGATCGACGCATTCGGTCCGATTACGGATAATGCGGGAGGAATCGCCGAAATGTCGCATTTGGGCAAAGCCGTGCGCGACATTACCGATCCGCTCGATGCCGTCGGTAACACGACCAAGGCTGTGACGAAAGGCTATGCGATCGGCTCAGCCGGGTTGGCGGCGGTGGTGCTGTTTGCGGAATATTCCCGTGAAGTCGGGGCGCATAATCCGGCGTTGGCGGCGTTTGACCTCTCGAATCCGAAAGTGCTGGTCGGATTGTTCTTGGGAGGGGCGCTGCCG
Organism: Nitrospira sp.; assembly: GCA_029858925.1. GTDB lineage: Bacteria > Nitrospirota > Nitrospiria > Nitrospirales > Nitrospiraceae > Nitrospira_D. Next base: position 736 of record JAOUEB010000371.1, on the reverse strand, counting down.
TTTATCTTTGGCGCGCTCTGTATGAGAGCCGTCGGAGAAGCGGGCGGCTTGATTGTGGAAGAGGTGCGGAGGCAGTTCCGGGAGATCAAGGGTATTATGGAAGGGACCGGCAAGCCGGAGTACGGCACCTGTGTCGATATCGTCACGAAAGCGGCCATTTCCAAAATGATGGTGCCCGGGCTGATTCCGGTGGTTTCACCCGTGATCGTCGGCCTGGTTCTTGGGCCTCAGGCGCTCGGCGGTGTGCTGGTCGGCAGCATTGTCACCGGGTTGTTCGTGGCGATCTCGATGACGAGCGGCGGCGGTGCCTGGGATAATGCCAAGAAGTTTATCGAAGAGCAGGGGTTGAAGGGGACGGATACGCACAAGGCGGCGGTGACCGGCGATACGGTGGGCGATCCCTATAAGGACACGGCCGGACCGGCGGTGAATCCGATGATCAAGGTCATCAACATTGTCGCGCTGTTGATCGTGTCGCTGATCGTCTGATAGCGAGACTGGCGCGGCAGGCGAGAAGAGCGAGAAGTGCGGGACTTGACGGGCCGTTCGTCCGAGCGGGTCGCGCTTGTCACGCGTCCGCGTTTCTGAGCTTGCCTTGACGGGTTTGCGTGGCCTGGAGTAAGTTGACAGCAGGGATCACGCAGCGTTGATCCACGAGAGGTGCTCCGAATCACATTGGAGGTGCTCGAATGGAAAAACAGGAGCGCAAGCAGGAGCCGAAACGCGAACCCCAGTC
>JAOUEB010000370.1 GCA_029858925.1 Nitrospira sp. | reverse complement strand
CAACGCGTCGTAGTGCAAGTTGGGGAGATGCTAGTGGAAGAATATTGAGACCCTTGCAGGGCCCGTTCCATGTGAACGAAGACGTGAGATGAAGCTATGAAGTCGTTACAGGTTGCTGATAATCCACTTCGATCGTGAAGCCCAGGTCTTTGATCATGCCCCAGACTTCGGGAGCCGGCGCTCCGGGAGTTGTCAGGTAGCCGTTCACGAAGAGGGAATCGGCGGGATAGAGGGCCAATGGCTGGAGGCTGCGGAGGTTGTGTTCGCGACCGCCCGCGACGCGGAGCTCGGTGCGGGGGTGAAGAAACCGGAAGAGGCACAGCACTTTCAAGCAACGTTGCGGCGTCAGATGATCGCATTGCTCCAGCGGCGTTCCGGCGGCGGGATGCAGCGTATTCAGTGGAATGGAATCGGGCTTGACCTCCCGCAACGCCATTGCCAGGTCGATCAAATCTTCGTCCTGTTCGCCCATCCCCACGATCCCTCCCGAACAGATTTCCAGTCCAGCTGTCCGTGCGTTCTGAATCGTCGCCAGGCGATCCTGGAAGGTGTGGGTCGTGCAGATCGAGCCGTGGAACGCTTCGCCGGTGTTCAGGTTGTGATTGACCCGATCCACCCCGGCGGCTTTGAGCCGCTTGGCCTGCCCTTCATTCATCAAGCCGAGGGAACAGCAGATCTGAATGGGCACTTCCTGCTTGATGGCGCGGACGGCGCCGGCGATCTCGTCGATCTCCCGGTCCAATGGACTCCGGCCGCTGATGACGATGCAATAGCGCTGGGCTTTGGAGGCAGCGGCTTGCCGCGCGCCCTCGATCATCTGTTTCTGCGGTAACAAGTTATAGCGTTCAATAGGCGCGGTCGAGACGGCGGACTGGGAGCAGTAATGGCAGTCTTCCTGACAGGCGCCGCTCTTGGCGTTCTGCAGCATTTGCAGGTGGACGGTTTTGCCGAAGTAGCGGGAACGGACGCGAAAGGCTGCGTGCAGCAGATCCAGCAGGTGGTCGTCTGGCGATTGGAGTACGGAGAGGCATTCGTCCCTGGTTAGGGATTCGTCTTGCAGGGCCTTGTCGGCGAACCGTTGAAAATCCGTCATGCGTCAATGCTCCGCGCTGGTTGAAAATAATGATGCGGTAAAGAGACGGACAAAACCTACACGGTTTCAAGCGGAGAAGCAATGCCTTGGTAGGGGATGGCAGAAACGGACGTAGCGGTTCCTCCCGATCCGGCAGCCGGCTGCGCGGCTTCGAGCCAGGGGAGCGCAGTGAGCGTGTTCCAGCGGGCGCAACGGCGGCAGCGGCCGGTCCATTCGACGGACTCTTGCTGACACTGCGTGCAGATGTAGGGGACGATTACGCGCTTCTTGAAGCTGAGCGCTTTCTTGAGCTCGACGATGGCCTGTTCAAACTGCTGTTTGCGCAAAAAGAGGTTGGCCATGATCTTGTGGTAATCCAGCAGGTGGTCTTGCGGGCCTTCGATCGTGGACAGTGTGTCGAACGCTTCGTCCACCATTTCGAGCCGGTAATAGAGCTTGCCAAGATAGAATTGCAGCACCGGATTCTGTGGGTTGTGCTGCAGCGCCTCCTGGTACACACGGATGATTTCGCCGGGTTCTCCTTGATCCAGGAACAGTTCTTCCAGCCGGTGGAGGATGATCACGCTCCGTGTCCTGGCATAGACCTTCTTCAAGATTTCGACGGCCTCTTTGGTCTTGCCTTCATGGATGAGGATTTCGCCGAGTCCGATATACGCGGGAAGAAACGCGCGGTCCTTCTTGATGGCGCCACGGAAATAGCGGCGGGCTTTGTCCGGGTGTCCGCGTTCGAGCAGCTGACGGCCGACTTCGTACATGTATCCGACCAGCAACGCTTCCTCAGCCTGTTTTTCCTGATTCGGAAGGTGGGCCTTGAGGAGTCGATGTTGGATCTCCAGCGCCTCGCTCCAGCGTTCCAGGCGAATGTTCAGGTCCCGCCTGCGAATCAGCGCCGTCAAATTGTCCGGCTCGATTTTCAGGATTTTCTGAAACGATTGGAGCGCTTCTTCATAGCGCTTGGCGCCTTCGAGGTCCGTGCCCAATTCCAGCAACACTTCGATGTTCCGGTCGTCCACCCGATGGGCATGCTGGTGCAACCGGATCGCTTCGGAGAAATTCTCTTCGGATCGATAGATGTTTCCCAGCCACAGAAGCGAATCGGTTCGGTTGGGATCGATCGCGAGGGCTTTCTCGAAGAGCGTGATGGCCTCCATCGTGCGTTTCGACATGAACGCATGCGTTCCGTCCCGATGCAGCGTGTCCACTTTTTCCTTGCGGCGCACCAGCCGATTGCTGCGCCAGTTCACGATCGCATACGCCGTTTGCTGCAGGCCGACGACGAAGGTGACGAAGACCGCTCCGATGGCCATGGAGATCAGAACGAGAGTGACGGGGCTGAGCTCGAATTCGGTGGTCGAACTCGTATGGATCAGGACTGTGCCCGGATTGAGTTCGCGAAAATAGCTGTAGATGAAGACGCCGGCGCTGACGAAGAAGATCGTAATCAGCAATCTGAACATGCCTAGACCGTTTTGCGCGCAGCCGCTTTCCGCGCGACGATACGCCGTTTAGGGGCGGCTACAGGCGCAGGCGCCTCCTGGGGAATCTCGACTTGCTTTGCGTCGCTCCACAGTCGTTCCAGGGCATAGTGCGACCGGGTATCTTGCCTGAAAA
>JAOUEB010000369.1 GCA_029858925.1 Nitrospira sp. | reverse complement strand
CGGATCGAGTAACCGAATGGTCACCGGATAGCCATGCATTTCACGATAGAGCCCGATGAAATCTTGTTTTTGCAGCGGCAGGAGTTGGTCGAGAAATTTTTCGCGCTCTTCCTTCGTTCGGGCCAATATCATCTTCTGCATGACCGGGATGCGGTCTTCCGCGAAGAACATGTGTTCGGTTCTGCAGAGGCCGATGCCTTCCGCGCCAAACCCGCGGGCAATCTTCGCCTGCTCCGGCACATCGGCATTCGCCCGCACCACCAGTTTGCGCATGCTGTCCGCCCACGAGAGAATCGTCGCGAAGCGCTGGTACTTCTCCGACTTTTTGGGGTCCAGCTTGCCCTGGATCACCTGTATGATTTCAGACTCGACGACCGGGATATCGCCCTCGTACACATTACCGGTCGACCCATTAATCGAGAGGTAGTCGCCCTCCCTGAAGGTCTTGGCCCCAATTCTCACGCTCTGGCCATCCAGGACTTCCACGGCATCGCAGCCCGCCACACAGACTTTGCCCATCTGCCGAGCCACGACCGCCGCATGCGACGTCATCCCTCCACGGGCCGTCAAAAATCCTGTCGCCGCATTCATGCCATGAATATCGTCCGGACTAGTCTCTTGCCGGACCAGCACCACGCGGTTGCCGGCAGCCTTCATCTCTACGGCGCGATCGGGCGTCAACGCGATTTTTCCCGCCGACGCGCCGGGACCGGCCGGCAGGCCCTTGCCGAGCGGATTCGACTTCGACTCTTCGTGTGTATCGAAAATCGGGTAGAGATACTGCGCGAGTTGATCCGGACCGATCCGAAGCACCGCTTCCTGCCTGGAAATCAGCCCTTCTTTCACCATATCGACGGCAATCTTGACCGCAGCAATTCCGGTGCGTTTGCCGACGCGGGTCTGCAGCATGTAGAGCTTGCCCTCCTGGATCGTGAACTCCAGATCGAGCATGTCGCGATAGTGTTTTTCGAGCTTCTTATAGGTATGCCCTAACTCCTTATAGGCCTCAGGAGCCTTCTTCGCGAGCTCGGTGACCGGAAGAGGCGTTCTGATCCCGGCAACCACGTCTTCGCCTTGAGCGTTCATCAGACATTCCCCGAAAAACGCGCGGTCGCCCGAGCTTGGGCTGCGCGTGAACGCCACACCGGTTCCGCTCGTCTCGCCCATATTGCCGAACACCATGGCCACGACATTAACGGCGGTCCCCCAGGAATCCGGAATTCCGTATAGCCGCCGGTAGGTAATGGCCCGTGCGCCGAACCAGGAGGAAAAGACGGCATTGATCGCCATCCCCAATTGTTCGTGGGGATCGTCCGGAAAGTCCTTCTTCGTTTCTTCCTTGATAAGCGCCTTGAAACTCGCGACCAGTTCACGAAGATGCCGGGCATCGAGATGCGTCTCGTGGGCCACCCCGACTTCGGTTTTCTTGTATTTAAGAATGGCTTCGAAATGTTCGCGCTGAACCCCCATAACGATGCTGCCGAACATGGAGACAAATCGCCGGTAGCTGTCCTGCGCAAACCGGTCGTTGCGTGTTTTCTCCGCCAGGCCTTCCACCGTCTTGGTCGTGAGTCCGACGTTCAGAACCGTGTCCATCATGCCTGGCATCGACGCGCGGGCGCCGGACCGCACCGATACGAGCAGTGGCTTTGCCGGATCGCCGAAGCCCATACCCATCGAGCGTTCCACGCGCTTGAGCGCCTGCAGGGCGGCATCCCACATGCCCGGAGGATACTTCTTGCCGACTTTATAATATTCGACGCAGGCCTCCGTCGAAATCGTAAAGCCCGGTGGAACGGAAATGCCAAGATTGGTCATCTCCGCCAGCCCCGCGCCCTTGCCGCCGAGCAGCTCCTTCATATTGGAAGTGCCTTCAGCCTTCCCATCACCGAAGTAATAGACGTATTTTTTGCCCACGTCTGTGTCTCCTTTGCAATTCGTTCAGCGCATGACTGATGCGAGCTGCAGGCGCCGGCCAAGTCTTGTCCGTTTGACGATGCAAACGGCGGCCTTATGTCCGTTTATCAACAAAAACACCGCTAACCCCCTTGTACCACAATCTGTGAAAAGTCCGCGAATGACATGAACAAATCATCAACTTCCTTCAGCAAGGACAATCTGTTATTGCGGACGGCTTTGTCCTCGGCATTGACCATCACGGCAGTGAAAAAGTCATCAATGGCAGGTTTGAGACGGACGAGCGTCTCCAGGGCCTGGCTGTAATCGCCGGCTTTGACTGACGCCTCAATCCTGCCGCGTTCGTCAGTGAGGGCCTGTTGGAGAGCGGACTCCGCGGCATGCTGAAACCGCGCCGCATCCACCGGTTCCCGATTCCACTGTTCTTTCTCGACAAGCCGGTGCGCTCGTTTGAAGCCGACAATCAAAGGATCGAACTCCGGCTTCCTTGTCATGGCTTCAAGCGCCCTCATCTTCTGCGCGAGATCGACGAGATCCAGCGGCTTGTCATGGGCCGGTTTCAACACCGCTTCGATGACATCGTCCCGCAGCAGATGCACAACCCGACCGTAATGCCGAACCCGCTCGAACAGAAAATCCACAATCCGCCGCCGGCCTTGCTGCCCTGCATCCAGCATTTCCTTGAATCCATCGTCGGACACGAGAGTCCTCGCGTGATCGATACAGGGGCCCACGTCCATGCGGAGATGGCTTTCAAGAATAATCCGAACAATCGCTGTCGCATGCCGTCTGAGCGCAAA
>JAOUEB010000368.1 GCA_029858925.1 Nitrospira sp. | reverse complement strand
AATCCTGTTCGGCGCTATAGGGCATGGTCTTGAAATGTTTCATGCGCGAGAGCAGCAGCCACACAACCTGTTTGTCCTTACGGACGATGCTGACATTGACCGGCCCCATGGCATGATGCTCGATCCGCCACCGATCGTCACGGTAATAGACGACCGCCTTGCCGGTCCGGCCATCCACTTTCGTGATACGGTCGGCGGTGAATTCCAGCGCCCAGACCGGCGAACCGGCGAATAGCAGGCCGCACAATGTCGAGACAATGCAACAGATCAGGCGCATGACGGGAAATCCTACCATAGGCGCTGACCTGTTTCTATCCGTCTGACGCCGGCGATTCGCTTGCTCCTCCGCAACGAGACCTCACGCCCACTCAGTCCGACTGCCACGATGTACGCCGTACGCCTCCCGTTCGCCCAAACAAGCGGTTTGTGCGATAATCGCTTCATGCTATTGAAGCGTTGGCTCGTCGGCGACCCCCTGAAGACCGCGCAAGCGCGGCACGAACGGCTTTCCAAAACGATCGCCCTTGCGATCTTCTCATCAAACGCCATCTCGTCTGTCGCTTACGCAACTGAAGAAATCTTGCTGGTCCTTATTCTGGCCGGCGCTGCGGCAGTGGCCTGGTCGATTCCGGTCAGTCTCGCCATTCTCTTTCTTGTGCTGGTCTTAACGATTTCCTACCGCCAGATCATCTACGAATATCCGGAGGGAGGCGGAGCCTACACTGTCGCTAAGTCGAACCTGGGCGAACTCCCGGCGCTCGTCGCTGCAGGCGCCTTGATGATCGACTACGTCCTGACCGTCGCCGTCAGCGTGGCGGCAGGAGTAGCCGCGCTCACGTCGGCAATTCCGAGCCTATTCATTCACCGGGAGGCCGTAGGGCTCGTGGCCATTCTTTTCATGGTCCTGATGAACCTACGCGGCGTCCGCGAATCAGGCAAGTTTTTTGCTGTCCCGACCTATTTTGCGATCGGAGCACTCAGCCTGCTGGTCATCGTCGGCATAGCGAAGTCCCTCCTGCGCGGGGACGCGATGGCTCCTCCGACAAATCCCGCTGGAGCGAGTGCGGACCTGGAAAATCTGACCCTATTCCTAATCCTTCGCTCGTTTGCTGCTGGTTGTTCAGCCGTGACCGGCATGGAGGTGATCTCGAACGGCGTGAAAGCTTTTCGCCATCCTGAATCGAAAAATGCCGCGACCACGATGATCTGGATGTCAGTCATCTTGGCGTCACTGTTCATGGGCATCAGCTGGATGGCTTACCACTCCGGCATTCTGCCCAAAGCGGATGAAACGCTTGTCTCTCAATTGGCACGCCTCACGTTTGACACCGGCGCCATCTATTACACGGTTCAGATCAGTACCATGGTTCTGCTTGTGCTGGCGGCGAACAGCGCGTTCGCCGGCTTCCCCCATTTGGCCTCGATCCTCGCGCGGGATGGATTCATGCCCCATCAGATGGCTACGTTCGGCGATCGCCTGGTGTTCTCGAACGGCATCATCATTCTTGGCTTCTTCGCCTGCCTCCTGCTGGTGGTATTTCAGGGAAATACTCACGCGCTGATTCCGTTGTATGCGATCGGGGTGTTCGTGTCATTCACGCTCTCTCAAGCCGGCATGGTAAAGCGCTGGCTGGCCAAGAAAGGGGTTCATTGGCGGAAGAAATTGATCGTCAACGGCGTCGGCGCCGTCACAACGGGCATTGCCACAGTCATCATCGCCAGCACAAAGTTCCTGCACGGTGCCTGGATCGTGTTCCTGCTGGTCGCAGTCCTCATACTCATGTTCCAGGGCATTCGCTCTCACTATCGAGCCGTATCGGAACAAATCGCCTTGGACCGCCGAGGCGAACGGCCTCCACTGCCGCGCCGGAACATCGTGATCATCCCGATCAGCGGATTGAATCGCGCCGTGGTCCGCGCCGTGGATTACGCGAGAAGCCGGCCCGGCGAAGTACGCGCTATCTACGTCGATCTCGACCCGGAAGAAAGTGCCAAAGTCAAAATCCAATGGGCCCAATGGGGCGGCGGAATCAATTTGATCGCCCGCCCCTCTCCCTATCGTTCGGTCCTGGGATCCCTCCTCGAGTACATTGAAGAAATTCTCGAAAAAGAACCGAACACCTGGGTGACCGTCGTGATCCCGGAAATTCTTCCGGCCCGCTGGTGGCAAAACATCCTGCACAATCAGCGCGCGCTGATGCTCAAAGCAGCACTGCTGTTCAAAGACCGGGTTATTATCATAGACGTACCGTTCCATCTGACACGATGACTGTGAGACCTAAAGCGTGGCTCGCGAAGCGTGAGGCCCGCTTCGCCGGCGAGGCGAGACGAGCGCAGGCTCAAATTTCCTGCCTGATACTCTTCGCCTCTTGCCTGGCCATAGTTTCTCCTGCGCATGCGTTCAAGATCGTGGAACCGGCAGAAGGAGCCACGCTGACAGCAGGAAGCACCGTGACCGCCCAGGTGGATGTGGGAAAAGACCGCGGCATCGTCACGGTGCGCTACTACTGGTATGGCGGGCAGGACGAGGTGCTGGTCGAGCAGGATGACACCACCGCTACCGGCTCCATCGTCACGCCCGTCGCCTCGATCGGACTGGCCGAACACGACCCGCCCTTCGGCGGACCGTTACTCGTTCCCAAGGGCGGCATCGGGCCAATGCGGCTCCTGGCCGTGGCCGAAATCTCACGTGGACGATTGGGCACCAGATCCGTCTTCGACGAAGTGAT
>JAOUEB010000367.1 GCA_029858925.1 Nitrospira sp. | reverse complement strand
GATTCAGCAGGTCTTTGCATCCGACGTCCAGCCTGTGCCGATCATGGCATCGGTCACGTTTATCCAAGCCGGGAGCAATCGAGGCGTTACGGGGCAGACAGTTGAAGCCTTCTGGAATTCGATTTCCCATGTGCCATTGTTGAGCGTGGGCATGAATTGCGCGCTTGGGCCCAAAGAAATGCGGCCGCTGATCGAAGAGTTGTCGCGTATTGCGCCGGTCTATCTGAGCGCCCATCCGAACGCCGGATTGCCGAATCCATTGCTGCCGACCGGCTTCCCCGAAACGCCGGACAGTTTGGCACCCCAGCTGCGTGAGTGGGCGCAGAACGGGTGGCTCAATATCGTCGGCGGCTGTTGCGGAACCACGCCGGCCCATATCAAGTTGATCGCCGAAGCGGTGCGCGGTGTCAAGCCGCGGACGATTCCGACCGTGGAACCCTATACGCGCTTGAGTGGACTGGAAGCGGTCACAATTCGCCCTGATTCCAACTTCGTCAACATCGGCGAGCGGACCAATGTCACCGGTTCGCCGGCCTTTTCCAAACTGATCTTGGCCGGCGACTATGAAGCGGCGCTTTCCGTGGCGCGCCAGCAAGTCGAGGGCGGCGCCCAGATCATCGATATCAATATGGACGAGGGCATGCTGGACTCCAAGGCGGCAATGGAGAAGTTTCTGCGCCTCGTCTCGTCGGAGCCGGATATTTGCAAAGTGCCCATCATGGTCGACAGTTCCAAATGGGAAGTGCTGGAAACGGGGCTGCGGAATATCCAGGGCAAAGGCATCGTCAACAGCATCAGCTTGAAGGAGGGTGAGCAGAAGTTTGTCGAACAGGCCCAGCTCGTGCGCCGATATGGCGCGGCGGTGGTGGTGATGGCGTTCGATGAAAAGGGGCAGGCCGATACGCTGGAGCGAAAGAAGGAGATCTGCGCGCGATCCTATCGCATCCTGACCGAGCTGGTTGGGTTTCCGCCCGAGGACATCATCTTCGACCCCAACGTTTTGACCGTGGCAACCGGGATCGAAGAGCACAACGGGTACGCGCTGAATTTCATCGAGGCGGCGCGTTGGATCAAGCAGCACTTGCCCGGCGCCAAGATCAGCGGAGGCATCAGCAACATCTCCTTTTCGTTCCGCGGTAACAATGTCGTGCGCGAAGCGATGCATTCGGCGTTTCTCTACCATGCAATCAAAGCCGGCCTGGATATGGGCATCGTGAATGCCGGGCAGCTCGCTGTCTACGAGGAGATCCCGAAAGACTTGCTCGAACTGGTGGAGGATGTGCTGCTCAACCGGAGGCCGGATGCCACGGAACGGCTGGTGACCTTTGCCGAGACGGTGAAGCAAAAGGGAAAAGCCGCCGTCAAGGACGATGAATGGCGTCAGGGCACGGTCGAAGATCGTCTGTCCCATGCGCTGGTGAAGGGCATCACGGACTACATCGACCAGGATGCGGAGGAGGCCCGCCAGAAGTACCAGAAGCCGTTGTTGGTCATCGAAGGGCCGCTGATGGCGGGCATGAATGTCGTCGGCGATTTGTTCGGGTCTGGCAAGATGTTCTTGCCTCAAGTGGTCAAGAGCGCGCGCGTGATGAAGAAGGCCGTCGCCTATCTCATGCCGTTCATGGAGGAAGAGAAACAACGCCTCGGCAACTATCGATCGCAGGGCAAGGTCTTGCTCGCCACGGTGAAGGGCGACGTGCACGACATCGGGAAAAATATCGTCGGGGTTGTCCTGGGCTGCAACAACTATGACGTGATCGATCTCGGCGTGATGGTGCCGTGCGAAAAGATTCTGGCCGCGGCGCGCGAACAGAAGGCCGACATCGTCGGCTTAAGCGGTTTGATTACGCCGTCGCTGGATGAAATGGCGCATGTGGCCAAAGAAATGACGCGCGAGGGTTTCACCGTGCCGTTGCTCATCGGCGGCGCGACGACGAGCAGAGCCCATACGGCGGTCAAGATCGCGCCGTCCTATGAGCCGGCCGTGGTGCATGTGCTGGACGCCTCACGGGCCGTCGGTGTCGTCGGCAGCTTGCTGAACGAAGCGAAGAAACCAGGGTTTGTGAGCCAGATCCGGGAAGACTATGCGCGGATGCGCCAAGCTCATCAGGACCGGGGCGCCAAGCCGGTGTTGCCGATTGTCCGCGCCCGCGCCAATCGTTATGCCACCGACTGGGCTGCGCTGGATATTGCGACGCCCTCTTTTTTAGGCGTTCGGACGATCGCCGACCAGTCGTTGGTTGAGTTGATTCCCTTCATCGACTGGTCGCCGTTCTTCCATACCTGGGAGTTGAGGGGGCGCTATCCGACGATTTTCGACGATGCCACGGTCGGCATAAAGGCCAAGGAACTGTACGATGACGCTCGGCGGCTCTTGGATGAAATTATCCAGAAGAAGCTGCTTCAAGCCAAAGGAGTCTATGGGTTCTTCGCGGCAGCCGCTGTGGGCGATGACATCGAGTTGTATCAGGATGCGTCCCGGACGTCTGTGCTCACGACCATCCATACGCTGCGGCAGCAATCAGAAAAGCCGGAGGGACAGCCGAACCTTGCGCTGTCCGACTACATCGCGCCAAAGGATGCAGGGCGAACCGATTTTATCGGGGTCTTTGCCGTCACGGCGGGAATTGGCTTGGACGATCTGTGCAAACGCTTCGACAAGGATCACGACGACTATAATTCCATCATGGCCAAGGCATTGGCTGATCGGCTGGCCGAAGCGTTTGCCGAG
>JAOUEB010000366.1 GCA_029858925.1 Nitrospira sp. | reverse complement strand
GCATCGATCAGCTTGTCGCGTGCGGCGCGTTAGGCCGGAGTTTGGCAGAAGGGGCGGAACGGGCCGGGCTTGATCGACGGCACATCGTCCTGGTTTCGGATGCGGATGGGGCAGCGACCGCCGTCAGAGCCATCGTACATTCTGGTGATGTGGTCCTGGTGAAAGCGTCGCGCGGCATGAAGTTGGAACAGGTGGTCCAGGCGCTCCAAGGGGCGAAGCGTACGGCGAGAAAGGCCTCATAACCGAGTGTTCAGCGGGAACGGCGCCGCACGCGCAGACCGACGGAGGCAGATGTCAGACGATGCTGTATAACTGGCTGTATCCGCTCCATACGGAATTCTCGTTCCTGAACATATTCCGTTATCAAAGCTTCCGCATCATTTATGCCGCCGTCACCGCGTTTCTGATCGCGTTCGTTCTGGCGCCGTTCGTGATTCGGAAGCTACAAGAAATCAAGCTGGGTCAACAAGTGCGTGACGACGGGCCGAAACGACATCTGGCTAAGAGCGGCACGCCGACGATGGGCGGGATCCTGATCATCTTTGCCGTCACACTGTCGACGCTGCTCTGGGCCGACATTTCACGGCCCGTCATTTGGCTGGTTCTTGGGGCCACGCTGGGCTTCTTCGCCATTGGGTTTGCGGACGACTATCTCAAGTTTGTGAAGGCCCAATCGAAAGGACTGTCGGCAGGGCAGAAGTTCACAGCGCAGGTTGGTGTTGCACTGGCCATTGCGCTCACACTGTACTTCTTGCCCGGCTACAGCACGAAACTCAGCGTGCCGTTTTTCAAGAATTTCATGCCGGACCTCGGATGGTTCTATGTCGTGTTTGCGGTACTCGTCATTGTTGGGAGTTCCAATGCCGTCAATCTCACAGACGGCCTTGATGGACTGGCGGTCGGGCCGGTCATGATTGCCGCGCTGGCCTATACGGTGGTGGCCTATGTGACGGGCCATCGGGTGATGTCGGAGTACCTCTTGATTCCCCATATCGACGGGGCGGGAGAATTGGCGGTCTTCACGGCGTCGATTCTCGGATCGAGCCTGGGATTTCTCTGGTTCAATACCTATCCGGCCTCCGTGTTCATGGGGGATGTGGGTTCGCTACCGCTCGGAGCAGCGCTCGGCACCGTGGCCGTCATCAGTAAACACGAGTTGTTGTTGTTGTTGGTCGGTGGGGTGTTTGTGATCGAAGCCGTGTCCGTGATTTTTCAGGTGGCGTCGTTCAAGTCGAGGGGGAAACGGATTTTCTTGATGGCCCCGATTCACCACCACTTCGAGATGAAGGGGTGGGAAGAGCCCAAGGTGGTTGTGCGCCTGTGGATTATTGCCATTTTGTTGGCGTTGTTGAGCTTGAGCACGCTCAAGTTGCGGTGATGGGGATGGGATGATGAGCGACGATATCATGGAAATGGCGGGCAGGAAGGTCGCGGTGGTGGGACTCGCCAGAAGCGGTGTCGCTGCGGCGCGCTTGCTGCATGAAGCCGGGGCGGTAGTCACCGTGGCCGATCAAAAAGACAGGGCGGCATTGGGCCCTGTTCTCGAACAGATAGATCAGTCGGCCGTCGCCATGATGCTGGGCAGCAGGTATGAATCGGCGATCGAGACCGCCGATCTCGTGGTTATCAGTCCGGGCGTTCCCTACCGGCTGGAGGCACTGAACCGAGCGCGCCTCCGGGGCGTGAAGGTCATCAGCGAACTTGAGCTTGCGTCCCGGTTTCTCTCCGTTCCGATTCTGGCCTTGACCGGCACCAACGGGAAAAGCACTACGGTCACGTTGATTGGGCAGATGTTGCGGCAAAGCGGAAAGCGGGTGTTCGTCGGCGGGAATTTAGGGACGGCGCTCAGTGAAGCAGCCAGCTTGGCGCTGCAGGCATCTCAGTCGGGTCAGCCGGACCCGTTTGACGTCTTGGTGGTGGAAGTCTCCAGCTTTCAACTCGAGACGGTGGAGCGCTTCCATCCGTGGATTGCTGCAATTCTCAACGTTACGGTCGATCATCAGGATCGGTATGACTCGATTGAGGAATATGTCGCGGCCAAACAGCGGATCTTCGAAAATCAGATCCCGTCTGATTACGCCCTCTTTAACCTCGATGATGTGCGGGTGGCGGCGCTCAGGAAGAACGTAAAGGCCCGCGTTCTGGGCTTCACAAGGACACAGACATTGTCACCTGATGTGGCCGGAGGGACGTATCTCGACGATGGGCGAATCATGACGACCGTCACCGGCCGACTTCAGGAAGTCTGTCGGCGCAGCGAGATCAAAATCATCGGAGATCACAACCTTGACAACGCGATGGCGGCGGCGACCTATGCGCTGCTGTACGGCTGTTCGCTCGATGTCATTCGCCGGGTGCTCGGAGAGTTTCCCGGGTTGGAGCATGCGCTGGAAATCGTGCGGGAGCGCCGCGGCGTGCGATTCATTAACGACTCGAAGGGGACCAACGTGGACGCCGCGCTCAAGGCGCTCGAGAGCATTGACCGGCCGATCTGGCTCATCGCCGGAGGGCGGGACAAGGGCGGAGATTTTTCCAGGCTAGCCCCAGCCATTCGCCGTCGGGTGAAGCGGCTGATATTGATCGGCGAGGCCGCGTCGCTGATTGCGAATGCAGTGCAAGGGTATGAAACGATCGATCGAGCCGGGACGTTGCGCGACGCGGTGGAACGCGCCGCGGCCGGCGCCACGGCCGGCGAGGTGGTGTTGATGTCACCGGCCTGCGCGAGCTTCGAC
>JAOUEB010000365.1 GCA_029858925.1 Nitrospira sp. | reverse complement strand
GCGAAGCGGGCTTCACCGTTCGACGGGCTCATGGTCCTGAGCATAGTCGAAGGGTGAGGCGCGAGAGACGAGAACGTAACGGTGGATCGGCCTGGGCCCGGAGAGACGGGTGATTGCAGCAGGCAGGTTATGAATAATGCGGGATAGAGGTCGATACCGATTGACCCTCTCAAGGCATCATGTTAGAAAAGCATCCTGTTGCAAGCCAGATTTGAACTGTGCCCGGATGGCGGAACTGGCAGACGCGCCGGACTCAAAATCCGGTTCTCGAAAGAGAGTGGGAGTTCGACCCTCCCTCTGGGCACCAAGCGAAGCATACAGGGGTGAGAATAACGAGCCCCCTCTTGACAGGATCTTGTGGTTGGCCTAATTTCTTGTCGTATTTCATAGAGATGAGTCCTTTGTATCATCGTCATCTGGGCTTCGGACAATACGTTTCGTCTTTCAGATCGGATCATATGACGGCACAACATGGTTTCTTACCCATAAGGAGGCAGTCCATGCGTAAGGTGTTGGCACTGGGAGCCACGATTTGTTTGATCGGCTCTGTGAGTGTTGCAACGGCTCAAGAGCGTCTGCAACAGTCAGCTGGGGGGTCATCGCTGGGCGTCGGTACGGGTGTCGGCGATGTGTCCGGGAGCGCAAACCGCGTTCAGGCGTTTGATAGCAATACGTTCCTTGATCGGCTGTCTCAGCCCGAGACGGTAATGGGCCGCGTCTTCGCGCTCGATTTACCCCAACGCAAACTGATGATCGAAACGGGGGGGGCGGGCCGCATGCAAGACGAAGGGCAGGAAGGCAAGGCCGGGTACGGCGCCCGGTCGATCATTCCCTTGAGCCTGTCGGATCGGTCGAATATGCAAGTGATTCGTGAACTCAACGTGGGCGACGAAGTCACAGTGCAGGTGATCGAAGAAACCAGCAAAGATCAGCCGTACGGAGTCGGTCGAAAGATCGTGCTGGAAGTCTCCGTGACGAACGTCGTCGCTACGCGAAAGGGATTCGGAGGCCTCGGCCAACGTCCTGATCCGCTCAATGACCGTGCCTTAGCCGTCGCGGGTGAAGGGGTTACCGGAGGCGTTGCCGGTTCCGTGTTGCCGGGGAAAGTCGGGGGAGTTGTCGACACGACTATCGGAGAATATACCGGCTCGGCCCCCTGCTGGAACTGCGAACCTCAGCCGGGGTGGGGCTATCAGTCAACGACCACCAAATCAGACTATGGAACAGATTTGTCGAAGCCCAATCTCGTGAAGGGGTTGCAGTAAGACTATCGGCTGGGCTCTGATCGATAGATATAGATGAAAGGGGCAGCTTCGGCTGCCCCTTTTTTTAGGCGTTGCGCAGGGCAGTTGCCCAGCATGGACTTTATCGATCAGGCCGGCGCGCAACGTGGTGTGTGAGATCAATTCTGTTGAGGCGCCGCGATGGACGAGAAACGAGAACAATCGATGGGTCACCAGTCCGATGTCGAACTTGACCTTCGCGGAGTGATCTGCCCCTACAATTTCGTTAAAACGAAACTCAAGCTTGAAACGATGAAGGAGGGACAGGTGCTCTCTGTCTTGCTGGATGACGGAGATCCGATCCGGAATGTTCCCCGTAGCGTCGAAAACGAAGGACACACGGTTCTGGCGCAAGAACGGGTCGATCAGGCTTACCGAGTGCTGATCCGCCGGGAGGATAGTGACTGAGTGCGTTGTGCGCTCTTGTCCTGTCCCGTCTGCGCCGCCCGTCGTGTTTTCCTGGTCAGAATCAGCGTGATGTCCTGGACTGTTGGAAGGTTCTCCAGAGCCTGTCGGACTTGGAAGGCAGTTCCTCGCACGATCCGTTCATTCGGTTTCGTGAGATCACAGGCGAGCATCACGCCGCACCGCGGCGCGATCTCGGCGATCAGGTCCAAGGCATAGGCGAGGGATGTAGCTGTGCAGAATGCAACGGCGGTGGTATCGCCGATCAGACGATTCGAAAGACAGCGGCGTATTCTCGATCGTGTTTCCGGCAATTGCCCAAGAAACATAAAGCTGTCACAGGAGAGGCCTATCGCGGCGACAGCCGCTGTCAGGGCCGATGGGCCTGGGACTGAGGCGACCCGAATGCCGTGCGTGTGGGCGGACGCCACAAGGAGCGAGCCTGGGTCGGCAATGACCGGAGATCCGCAATCCGATACCAATGCGATCCGAGCGCCTTGTTGCAATCGATCGATCAGGACGGCTACCTTTTCTTCGAGGTTCGCAGGGCCGTAGCTCGTCAGCCTTGTGTCGATGCTGTGATGGGAGAGCAGCCGGCGGGTTGTCGCGGGATCTTCTGAGGCGATGAGATCGGCATCGCGCAGGATTTGGATGGCGCGTAGCGTGAGATCGTCCCAATCTCCGATAGGCACGGCGACGAGAAAGAGAACCCCCGCCTTGAGGGGCTGGTTGCCGACAGTCACGCGTATACCGGCATTTTGTTGACTCCGTTCTCGCTGCATCGATATAATTTCCGTCTTATCTCGTCGAACACCGTGCACGAGCCCTATCGGCAAGGATGGACCTAATGGCCGCCGTCTGCTTCATGATCACCATGGCGTTGTATTTCTTGGCCACGGTGTCATTTCTTACCTATTTATTGCGACGTTCCGACGCGTTGTCGAACGTCTCGTTGTGGATTACAGCCGCCGGATTTCTGTTTCACACCGCTGCATTGGCGGCCAGGATGGCGGCCACATCCTCATCGACGACGCCTGGTTTCTACGAGGCG
>JAOUEB010000364.1 GCA_029858925.1 Nitrospira sp. | reverse complement strand
GACTTGTGAGTCGGCCATGCGCCGCAGCATGGCGAAGGCGTCGTCGTTCGACCAGGGTTCCTTGTAGGAGCGGCGGCTGGTCAACGCATCGAAGATGTCGGCGACGGCTACGATTCTCGCCTCGATCGGAATGTCGTTCCCCCGCAATCCGCTCGGATATCCGCTGCCGTTCATGGCTTCGTGATGGTACAGCGCGATGTTGCGGAGCATGTCGATGTGTTCGAGGCCGTCGAGGCCGAAATTATTCAGCATCACGTCGATGATCTCCCGCCCTTTGGCGGTATGACTGCGCATGACGGCGCGCTCCTTGTCGGTGAGGGCGCCGGGTTTGCGCAGGATCTCGTCGGGGATTGCGATCTTCCCGATGTCGTGCAGCGGGGCGAAGAGAAAAATGTGTTCGATCAGGTCGTCGGTCAGGCTGTAGGTGGAGGCGATCATCCGCGCAATCAAGCGGGCGAAGTTGGCCATGCGATCCAAATGGGCGCCGGTATCCACGTCTTTGTGGTGCACGATGTCGGCGGCTGTTCTGACGGAGGCTTCCAGCGTCCGGATCGAGGAGAGTTCGGAAATGGCCGTGAGCGAGGTGAGGTGCCCGAAGATATCCAGGTCGTGCAGGACTTGGTTGGTGAACACGCGCTTGAGTCTTGAATTGAAGAAGACGAATCCAAAGAAAGTGCCATTCAGAAACATCGGCAGGGTATAGCTGGCCCCGTATCCGGCGGCGCGTATGCGCGCCGCGTGCTCGGTGCGGCTGTGTTTGAACACGTCCAGGTCGTTGACAACCCGCGGTGTGCCGTGTGCCATGGTGTCTCTCAGGGACGTGACATCGGCGAGCTTTGCGGAATACTGCCGCAGGGGATGGGCGGTTCGGCCGCTGTCGACGTAGGTTTTGAGCAGGTCCGTTTTGGGGTCGTAGACGGCGACGGCAATACGCGCGATAAACGGATACCGCCGCTTCAGCAGTTTGTGAAGCGACGCCAGTTTGTCTGCCAGAGAATTGTGGCGATTGAGGGTGTCGAGGGCATCCCGGTGATAGAAGAAGGTCTTGTCGCGGGCGGCTCTTGGCATGGAGAAAGTCTAGCATGGAGAGCGTAAAGCGCCGCCAAAGAAGTGAATCAGTGCAGGCGGATGTGCGCGGCCGTTGACGGGTGTGCGGGGGTGGTGGCAGTCTACCTCGCTTGATTCACGAATGTTTCTGCTGCAACCGCGGGCAAGCCGCTCTTGCGCGTGAAGCGTCGTTCGTGAAGCGTGAAGCGCAATCGGCGAAAGAGCCTATAGCGTATGGCTTATGGCGGGATGAGGCTGGGAGTTTATGGCTGATGGCATGTGGCACAGACCAGGACAATGAGCTGCCGATGCCATGACATTCCGGTTCGATCTCGTGCTATAGACCATAAGCTATAAGCTCTTTTCCCTTCGATCTTGTGCTATACGCCATCAGCTATCAGCACTCTTCCCCAATGAGACATGCTTCACGGGGGACGCGCTTCCATGCGATTTCGTGACGAACTATCCGTGAATAATGCGGGCTATTGGGGGCGTGACCGTCTATGACTGACGCAAAAAGCGAGGATGCCGACTACCGGGGGCCGGCGTTTTTTTCCATGGGATTCCGGCCGTTCTTCCTCGGCACGGCGTTGTTTGCCGGAGTCGCTGTCCCGGCATGGATTCTGATGCTGAGCGGTGTCGGCGGTGTGACCGCACTCTACCCGGCGCGACTCTGGCATGTGCATGAAATGGTGTTTGGGTTTCTGCCCGCGGTCATCATGGGCTTCATGCTGACCGCCATTCCCAACTGGACTGATCGCCCGCCCATTAGAGGATATGAGCTGGCGGGGCTCTGGTCTCTGTGGCTGGCTGGGCGGCTCGCGATCGCGGTTCCGTGGTTCTCCCCATCATTCTCGGCGATTGTAGACGGCGGTTTTCTCGTCGCAGCGGCCGGGCTGGTCTGGCGGGAAATTGCCGCGGCGAAAAGTTGGAGACATGCGCCGATGGGGGTGCTGGTCACCCTCTATGCTGTGGCCAATATCCTCTTTCACGTACTGACGCTGGGAGGGCAGAGCGCGGATCTTCCCCCACGCATGGCCCTTGGGGTGATTCTGGTGCTGCTGACGGTGATCGGTGGCCGCATCATCCCAAATTTCACCGAAGAATTCCTTGAGATGCTGGGTCGGGCGGAACGGCCTGCGCCTTTTTCCCGTTACGATGGCCTGGCGATCTTGCTTGTTGTTTTTTCGGCAATCGCCTGGATAATACAGCCACGGGGCATGGTTATTGGCTGGTTGTTCGTGCTGGCCGGGATTGTGAGTGCGGGCCGCTTGGCTCGTTGGCGCGGTTGGCTGACGTGGCGCGAACCATTGGTGTTGGTGCTGCATGTCGGGTACGGCTGGGTGGTGGCGGCACTGCTGCTCTTTGGAGGGTCGCTGCTCGGAGTTGGATTGGCCCCACAAGACGCACTCCATGCGCTGACGACCGGCGCCGTCGGCGTGATGACGTTGGGCGTGATGACCCGCGCCAGTTTGGGCCACACAGGGCGGCAACGGCATGCGGGTCCCTTGACGGTCACCATCTATCTGTTGGCGTTTATGGGCGCACTCATGCGGGTGTTCGGCCCGGCAACCGGTCTCACGAACCATCTCGTGATGGGATTCGCCGCAGCAAGCTGGAGCGGCGCCTACATCCTATTTGCCATATCGTACGGTCCATTCCTTCTGCGTCCGAGTCTGGATGAGTGACGACA
>JAOUEB010000362.1 GCA_029858925.1 Nitrospira sp. | reverse complement strand
CTGTCCGCCCAGGTCCTGGAAGTGCTCCGAAAACGCGACGAAGTTGATGTTCGTCGCATTCAGCATCAGCTCGATCGACAGAAGAATGGCGATGATGTTGCGCCGAATCAGCACGCCGACGATGCCCGTCAGAAAGACGATCGCACTGAGGATGAGGTAGTAGGAAATGGGAATAGTCATTGATGCCTCGTGAACCGTGAACCGTGAAACGTCAAACGCGGTGAACAAAGGGAAGCGGCCAGCAGCATCCTTCGTGGGTTATCGTTCAACATGTCACGTCTCACGGCTTTCACCGATGTCCCTCTTGGCGAGAATGATGGCGCCGATCATTGCTACCAGGAGAATCAGGGAGGCGACCTCGAAGGGAAAGAGATAGGTCGTGAACAGTGTCGTGCCGATGGCCATCGTATTGTCGCCCATCCCGGCGGCCTGTTCGGCCGGCAGACGGTCCAGTTGCGGGGCCGTGCTGCCTTCGGCAAGCAGCACGAGGAATTCCAGCAGCAAGGGGATACAGACGAATGCCGCAACCCGCCATTGGCTGTGGTACCGGTCGTCCCGTTTGACGTTCAACAGCATGACGACGAACAAATACAGCACCAGAATGGCGCCGGCATACACGATGAGCTGGACAGCGGCAAGAAACTCGGCGTGGAGCGTCACGTACAGACCGGCCACGTGGAAAAATAAGATCAGGAGGGACAGCGCGCTATAGATGGGGTTTCTGAGCGCCACCACGAGCACGGCGGTCACCGCGATCACTCCGGCGAAATATCCAAAAAATAACTGCGCCACGGTACGACCCTCGCTGTCAACAGGAGCGTGACATCACCGACGAGGCTCGGCCGCGCCGGCCGGTCACGCGATGGTCAACGCTGTTCATCATTCCGATTTTTGCGGTATGTGTTGGAACGCGACGTTGAAAAAAGCCGTGTTCGGATGCTGCAACTCCAGACGCTTCTCGCGGACCGGATAGGATCGATCGCCGATCGCGAGGAGTTGCGCCTTGTTCAAGTGAAGCTGTCGTTTGTCGTACACCGCCCATTCGAATTCCCTAGTCATGCCCAGCGCGTCGACGGGGCAGGCGTCGACGCACATGCCGCAGAACAGGCAGCGGGTCATGTCCATGTAATATTCCTTGGAGTAGCGTTTCGTTGGCTCGCCGGGCACTTCGGCGCTGACCACGCGGATGACGCGCGAAGGGCAGGCGGCTTCGCACAGGTCGCAGCCGACGCATTTTTCCGTTCCGTCGTCGTACCGCAGCAGCGCGAGCATGCCGCGATAGTTGTCCGGCAACGTGCGTTTCTCGTGGGGGTATTGCAAGGTGATCGGCTTGTAATGGAGTAAGTGCGAGAGTGTCGTCTTCATCCCGACGAGAAGCTCGTAGAAGGTGATGGTCTTCAACCATTCGAGCAGGTTGAGACGTCCGGTTGTTGCAGGAGGCGCCATAATGGGTCTCGTGTCTCTTTCATCTATCCGAAGAAAAACACCGCAAGCGCCGTCACCACGATGTTGGCCAGGGCGATGGGCAGCATCACCTTCCAGCCGAACCGCATCAACTGATCGTACCGCAGTCTCGGCAGCGTGGCGCGGAGCCAGAAAAACAGAAACAAAAACGAGTACGTCTTGAACGCAAACCACATCGTGTTTTCAACCCAGGCAAACGAAGGCAGGCCCAGGTATCCAATGAGCGTTCCGGGGTACGGCGCGTTCCAGCCGCCGAGGAACAGGGCGGTAGCCACACAGGACACCAGCACCATATTGGCGTACTCGGCAAGGTAGAAGAAGGCGAATCGGAGGCCGCTGTACTCGGTAAAGAATCCGGCAACCAGTTCGCTTTCCGCTTCCGGCAAATCGAAGGGAACGCGGTTGGTCTCCGCCACCGCGGAAATGACATAGACGACGAGGGCGAACAGTTGCGGGGCCGGGAAGGCAAAGGCGTACCAATTCCAAAATCCTCCCGCCTGCGCGTCGGTAATTTTCACCAAGCTCAGCGAACCGGCTATGAGCAGCACGCCCACGATGGACAGTCCGACGTTGAGTTCGTAACTGATGACTTGCGCCGCCGATCGCAACCCGCCGAGCAGGGAGTATTTGCTGTTGGACGCCCATCCGCCCAGGATGATGCCGTAGGCGCCGATCGAGGCAAAGGCCAAGATGTAGAGAATGCCGATATTGATATCGCTGATGATGAAGGGTTTTATGGAGAGACCGCCGATCTCGTAGGTCACGTTCGGGCCCCATGGAATAACGGCGAATCCAATGAGAGCGGGAATCAGCGCCAGAATCGGCGCCATGGTGAACAGAAATTTGTTGGCGCCTGCGGGGACGAGGTCCTCTTTGAAGAACAGCTTGATGGCATCCGCAAACGGCTGGAGAATGCCGTAGGGGCCGACTTCCATCGGACCCATGCGGTCTTGCATCCACCCCAGCACCTTCCGTTCGGCAAGGGTGAGGAGGAGCACCGTCACGATCACGATGCCTGTGACGGCGGCGATTTGAGTCAGGGACACGGCGAGGCGCAACCCTAGTTCTGTCACGATAATTCTCCTGGATAGCGGCGTATGTCGAACGGTGGTGTCATCATGCAACCTTCATCATCGAGACGGCCGTCGCCCGGATGGACGGCGTGCGGGTCACGGGATCGATCGTACATTCGAACAAATGCGCGGCCGTTTGGGCGAAGTGG
Organism: Nitrospira sp.; assembly: GCA_029858925.1. Classification (GTDB taxonomy): domain Bacteria; phylum Nitrospirota; class Nitrospiria; order Nitrospirales; family Nitrospiraceae; genus Nitrospira_D. The sequence continues at coordinate 55 of JAOUEB010000362.1, read as the reverse complement.
TCGGGGAACCAGGCCGTGCCTTGGGGGACCCGTGCTCGAATCGTGACGCTCGTGG
>JAOUEB010000363.1 GCA_029858925.1 Nitrospira sp. | reverse complement strand
GCAAATCTCGATCGCGCAGTACGTCGGATTTTCCCTGTGGTTCCTGCTGGTGTTCGGACTGATTTTCGAAGTGCCGCTGGCGCTGACGCTCATGGCCAAGCTCGGATGGGTCGATGCGCCGTTCTTGATTCGGTACTGGAAGTGGGCGTTTCTGGGATCGTTTATCATCGCCGCGATTCTCACTCCGACTCCCGATCCGTTCAATCAATGTCTGATGGCCTTTCCGATGTTTTTACTTTACTGGGTCGGTATTTTCGGCGCGAAATTTTTCGGCAAGAAGAAGCCGGTTGAAGCCGGGCAGGCCGGTAGCTTGCCGGTTGCCATAGCGGGAGCTGGCGTAGCGGGTGTGTCGGCTCCGAAATCTTCAGGCGATGACTATGTCGGGGTGCCCGGAGGGCGTGGCCGCTAGCAACGGTTGGAAGGGATGTCATGGCGCGTGAACTTAATGTGATCAGCAACGGAGGCAGTGACGCCTGCACCTATCTGTGGGCGTGCGCCATTTGCGACGAGAACGAGCGGTGCCAGAAAGACAAGGAAGGGCATAGCCGCTGGCTCGTGACGAAACGGCTGGAGCGTATCGAGCACACCGTGCTCGTTATGAGCAACAAGGGCGGAGTGGGGAAGAGCACCTGTACAACCAACATCGCCGTGAGCCTCGCGCTCAAGGGGTGGCATGTCGGCATCTGCGACATGGATATCCATGGTCCCAACATTCCCAAGATGGTGGGGGCCGAAGGTCAAAAGCTCAAGGTCAGCACGTCAGGCGGGATCATCCCCTTTCAAGCCTACAATCTCAGGATTGCTTCGATGTCGTTTCTCCTCCAGAATTCTGATGATCCGATCATCTGGCGCGATGCGTACAAGTACGAATTCATCAATCAGTTGCTCGGCGGCGTCGAATGGCAGGATCTGAATTTTCTGCTAATCGATCTGCCGCCGGGGACCGGAAACGAGTCGGTGACGACGATCGATTTATTGGGAAAGGTCGGCGGCGCCGTCATTGTGACGACACCACAGGAAGTTGCGTTGCTCGATTCGCGTAAGTCCGTCACGTTTTGCCGGGACAGCGAGGTGCCGATCATCGGTATCGTCGAAAATATGAGCGGGTTGGAGTGTCCTCATTGCCACAACCATATCGATGTGTTCCGGAAGGGCGGCGGCGAGGCTTCTGCGATTGAGATGGGCGTGCCGTTTCTGGGGCGTATTCCGCTGGACCCCGATGTGGTGACCCAATCCGATGCGGGTGAGCCGTTTGCATTGTTCAATTCCGATACGCCGACCGCCGAGGCGTACCATAGCATTGCCAATCAAGTTGAGGCGTTCTGCAAGAAGAGCGGCTCGCTGCAGAGGGCCGCTTCACGAAAAGGATGACGGCGATCGCCGCCGGTGAACATGATGCAAGGTCTGACTCCCCTTCACGACGCGCAGAAGATCGTGCTCGATGCAACGGCCGTGCTGGGGCTGGAAAAGATTTCCATTCTCGACGCACTCGGCCGGACGCTGGGCGAAGATATCGTGGCCGAGCGGGACAATCCACCGTGGGACAACAGCGCCATGGATGGGTTTGCGGTTCGGTGGGAGGATATCGCGCAGGAACATGCGATTCAGAAACCAGTGATGCTGGCCGTGATCGAAGATGTGCCTGCCGGCACAATGCCGTCCAAGAGGGTTGGTGCGGGGCAGGCTATTCGGATTATGACCGGCGCCCCGATTCCGCAGGGAGCGGATACGGTCTTAAAAGTGGAGGATACGGAGCATACGCCGGATACGGTTCGTGTCTTCAAGCCGGAACCGCGCGGTTCCAACATTCGTCCGTGTGGCGAAGACGTCAAAAAGGGCGAGCGTATCATTGCGAGAGGCGCGCAGATTCGTCCAGGAGAAGCCGGCATGTTGGCCGTGCTGGCCAAATCCTTTATCTTTGCGTATCAGCGGCCCCGTGTGGCGATCCTCTCGACGGGCGACGAACTGGCCGATCTTGACGAACGGTTCAGCGAAGAGAAGATCATCAACTCGAACAGCTACGGGATCGCCGCCGCCGTCCAGGAGGCCGGGGGCATTCCGTTGATGCTCGGCATCGCGCGAGACACACAGGCCTCTCTGAAGGAAAAGATCTCACAGGGGTTGAACGCCGACATTCTGGTGTTGTCCGGCGGAGTTTCGATGGGCGACTACGACTTTACCAAAGCGGTCTTTCGAGAGATCGGCGCGGAGATGAATTTTTGGAAACTGGCAATCAAGCCTGGACAGCCGCTGGCCTTCGGGAAAATACAGGGCAAGTTGGCGTTCGGCTTGCCAGGAAACCCGGTCTCTTCGATGGTGACGTTTGAGCAATTGGTTCGGCCCGCCATGCTCAAGATGGGCGGGCGTCGAAGTTATGGACGTCCAGTCGTAGATGCGGTATTTCAGGAAAAGTTTTCAAAGCGGACCGACCGGCGACATTTTCTGCGGGGCGTTCTCACTCGTGAAGACGGTGTGTTCAAGGTCCGCACGACCGGCGATCAGGGGTCGGGGATTCTTACCTCAATGGTGAAGGCCAATTGCCTGATCGATGTGCCGACGGAGGTCGAGCGGCTGAACCCCGGAGACCGGGTGACGGTCCAGCTGTTGAGCGGCGAGGCATGGCTGACGGATGCGGAACAGGTCCATTCGGGTAAACATCGGCTGTCCTGTTGCTAGAGAAGGAGTCAGAGGTCAGTGGTCAGCGGTCAACGGTGTAAGGAGTCAGCATGCCGTTCTCCCAT
>JAOUEB010000361.1 GCA_029858925.1 Nitrospira sp. | reverse complement strand
TTCGAGAGAGGCGAGGCTTTCCACAGGGAAGACCTGTGTCTCCTCGCCGAGAAACAGCGGATCGGCACGAATGGATTCGGCCACTAGATCGGCATTCGCTCCTTCCTCCAATTCGACATACACGTAGCGCTGCAACCGGCCGTCGGTCGCTCGGAGTTCGGTACACCGCGCATCTTTCACACCCACAATGCCTTTGGCCATGACGGTGTGGCGGAGAGTGATTCCAGGCCGATGGGTCGTCTCGGTCATCCCTCCGGGGGTCAGCAGCGCCAGCCAAGATCGAAACACCGACAGCGCCCCGGGATCCCACCCGGCTCCGACGATGGCCGGAGTGTGGTGATGAAGGGCCAGTTTGCGGATCGCTTCCTTGTGGGCGTGAAAGGCTTCTCCATGGAGGATGGCGCAGTCCACGATTGGAATTCCATGCTGAAGAATCTGAGACGCGGTCTCCATGACGGCGTTCGTCGGCACGCAGATCAGCGCTCCGTCCACGGCTTTCAACTGGCCGACGTGGGTCATCAGTGGAATGTGCCGCAGGTGGTCGGGCAGTCGATCCGCGCCGCTGACCGGCCGGCGAATGAACGCCTCCACCGTGAGGTCATGGCTCAGAGCGATGAGTTCCGCGCAGGCCTGTCCGACCCTGCCGAGTCCGACAACAGCGAGCCGCAATGGTTCCGTAGATGCCATCGTCTGCGACGGTCAGGCTGATGACGGAAACGTTCGCAGCCCCATCCGACCCGACAAGGCATGTAGTTTCTCGTGAACGGATTCATTGTTGTACGACTGGATGTCGGCGAGGGCCTCACAGTAGGCCGTAAGCGCTTCCAGCCAGATTCTCTGATTCTCGCAGGTAGCGGGGCCTTCCCGCGCCAGCGCGATCTGCCCCGCCGCCTCCCGCAGCTTTTCTGCGGCTTCTTCCACATACCGAGACACAGTCATGGAGCCTCCTTTCTTCGCCGCCTCACGGCATTTTGACGAACTGGTACTGCTCGCGGCCCTTGATAGAGCAATTGGAGTGCCCGCGGTTTGCCGGCTGTCTTGTAAGTGAGGCAGAGTGATTCTTTGCAGGGCAAACTCGCTGATATCGAATGAGAGATGGGGGATAGAGCCCGGGAGAAAAGCGGTTCACAACCCTCCTCCAGAAATTTCATGTGCCCTTTGGCGACATCATGGCGTGGACCCTTGTAGCGGATTTCCTCACAGGGGGTTCGTCCCAGCCACACTGGTTCATTCAACTCCGGATGATTTCAATGAATTGGAGCGTTCCCCGCGGCCCTCTCTTCTTATGGCCCTCTTCTTGCCACTGATCCGAAAGCAGCGAGTGGAAATATGCGGCAAATCATGGGAATTGCGAACGGAAAGGGGCTTGTTAGGACGTTGTCACCGTCGTGCTCTCAGGTCGTGTCGCTTCCAGCGTCAATGACACCCCTCGGCACCCTCCAGACCCTCGTTCAAAATCTGTCGGCGCATGGGGATCGCCCCGCGATCCTGGCGTTTCATCGACATGCCGTCGAAACATGGTCATTTGAGCGACTCTCGAACGCCGTCACTATTCTGGCCTCAGGCCTGATCGTGAAGGGCCTTCGCGCGGGCGAGCCGGTGGCGATCTATTCGCCGAATTGCCCGGAGTGGATCATAGCCTGCCTGGCCTTGCTCTACGCAGGCGCCGTTCCGGTGCCGATCGATTCTCAGATGGCCGGCGAGGACCTCGTCCACGTTATCAAAGACTGCGAAGCCCGCCGGATCATCACCGTTCGATCGCTGGTTGATCGGCTGACGGCTCTCGGCCTCGACCAAGGTCGCACCCTGCTCGTGTTGGATGCCGACGAGACCGATCTACAAAGCTGGCGGCAGCCGACGCAACAGCCGATTCAGGCAGGCTTTCCCGTGCGGCCTGAGCATCCGGCCCTGTTGTTTTACACCTCCGGAGTCAGCGGCAGACCGAAAGGCGTGCCGTTGAGCCACATCAACCTCCTGTCCAATCTCCAGGCGTTGCTGAACGTTCAGGTCTATCGTTCCGACGAACGGCTGCTCTTGCCGCTGCCGCTGCATCACGTCTATCCGTTCATGATCGGACTCCTCGCGCCCTGTGCGCTCGGATTGCCCATCATCCTTCCCCATTCATTGACCGGTCCGCAGATTATACGGGCGTTGCGCGAGGGTTGCGTGACGGCGATCGTCGGGGTCCCTCGCCTCTATTCGGCCCTGTACGACGCGATCGAACAGCGAGTGCGGCAGAAGGGACGGGCGGCGGGCTGGCTCTTTCATGGTCTGCTCAGGCTTTCCGTGATGCTGCGTCGACAGGGCGTCATCGGGCTTGGCCTCCGGCTCTTCGCGCCGCTCCGCCACCAGCTTGCGCCACAGCTCAGAACGCTGGTGCATGGAGGAGCGGCGTTGCCATCGGATCTTGCTTGGCGATTGGCAGGGCTGGGCTGGCAGGTTGCGGGAGGCTTCGGACTGACGGAGACCTCTCCGATTCTCACGTTGACCGCTCCCGGCAGTCGCGTGATCGACACGGCAGGCAAGGCGCTGCCGGGCGTTCGTCTCCGCGTCGGCGACGTGGACCCTGAGACCGGTCAGGGGGAAATCCAAGCCCAGGGCCCCAACGTGTTCGCCGGCTATCGGCATTTGCCGCACAAGACCGCCGAGGCGTTCACTCCGGACGGCTGGTTCAGAACAGGCGATCTTGGATACGTCGATCGAGGGGGTTATTTACACTTAGTGGGGCGCGCCTCATCCCGGATCACCTT
>JAOUEB010000013.1 GCA_029858925.1 Nitrospira sp. | reverse complement strand
CACCAAGACACAGTGTCAGTATTGCCGACCGTCGAGCTTCGGCCCATCAAATTCGGGCCGGTGGTTCCCTATGTCAACATGAGTTTCGGCGTGAATGTGAACAGCTTTGGTGAGTCTACAGATAATCGCATCAGGCCCAGCAACACGTTTGCTTGGCGTCTTGGCTGGGGCGCCGACTACATGCTCACGAAACAGGTCGCCCTCAACGCAGAAATGGCCTACAAACGTAACGACGGCCACGCCCACACCAACGCTGGTCGCATCGACGACTGGAATGCGTCGTCCTTTGGATTCTTATTTGGAGCAAAGGTGTTTTTCTAGGAACATAGGGAATGTTTCGAGTTGCGGGTTTCGAGGTTCATATTAGGCGTTGTCAGGAAATGCAATCCTGAACACTCGAAACCCGCAACTACATTCCCGTGAACGGCAGACCCGTTCACGATCTTATTCCGAGCGGGACTGCTGGCTCCGGCTCCAGACCATCCCTGTCTGCTCCTTCGAGCTGAATCCCAGCTTTTCATAAAAGCCGGGGCGCCTGGTGCAGAGCCAGAACAATTCGATTTTCTTGAGTCGAGGGTGATTGAGAATGCGCTGAACGATGGCAGCGCCAATGCCTTGTTTCTGATAGGCCTTGTCGACGATCACGTCCCAGATCGTCGCCCGATACACGAAATCCGTCAGCACTCGACCGAAGCCCACCAGGAGATCGCCATCCCATGCGCAGAGCGCGACATCGGTATGGCGCAGCATGACTGTGGCATCCTCGATCGTTCGATCTTTCGCCCATGGGGCCTGATGGAAGAGCCGAAGCAACTGGGCTGCATCAAGGTCTTTTTTTTCTGAAAATGTAATGGCGGGCTTGAGGGTTGGAGGCATCTTGTACTAGATTATCGATCGCTTACGGCAATGTCCGCAGGTGAAGTGTACGAGGAAAACCATGTCAACGCAAGTCCGTAGCTGCCCCAAATGTTTCCAACTCATGTGGCTCAAAGCCGACGAGTTTGAACTGCTGGACGAAGGCACGATTCGCGCGAAATGCCCCCACTGCGGTTCTGCTGCTCGATTCAAGCTGGTCACGGAGGGTTCGAACGCCACCGGTCCGAAGATGGGGCACTGAACGGTAAGGGGTAAGGCGGGGGGGCTGGGATTGCGCCTCACCCTGTATCACATCCCTCGTCCCGCGCCATCCAACTCCGGTTTGTTCCCCGGCAAAATCTTGCGGAGGGCTGCTCGGTATTCGGCCATGCGCTTCTCATCAATTCGCCCGACTTCTATTTCCCCGTCGCATTTCATCCGTTCCAATTGATCGAGCAATCCCAACAGTGACTGCACGGCTCCAAACAACCTGCCCGCCTCGAATGCTTCGAGAGACTCAATCAGCGAATCATTCAGACTTTTGTACGGAGTCCCTGCGCTTTGCACGCGGAGACGCGAGACAAGATTCTCATAGGTTTCAATCGCTTCAAGCGTAGGTTTGACGCCCCCCGGCACAGCAGTCAAATGGACGATCGGAGGCAGCTTGGCCGCATAGGCCTTGAGCTGGGACGTCATACCTCCGATCACATCGAGTATGTCAGCAGTGTGCACAGGACCTTCCTAAGAAGTGGTTGGGGCCGGCGCCTCGTCTCGTCCACCATACGTCAATTTTTCAAGCGCCTTGGACACGGTCTCCATATCCGCCGGGAACGGCCTGGTAAATTCTTGCGCCTCGCCGGTGATGGGATGCTGAAAGCCCAACGTCCTGGCGTGAAGCATTACTCGCGGAATCTCGATCGAACCGACCGTGCACACTTTTTTCCCGCCGTAGGTCTGATCGCCCAGAATCGGATGGCCCAGCGAGGTGAGGTGAACCCGCAATTGATGCGTGCGCCCAGTGCGCGGATAGAGCAAGACATGCGCAGCCTGTTTGCCGTACCGGCGATCGACGTGATACTCGGTTGCGGATTCTTTGGGCCGCGTGGTCCGGGCCGAAAATTTCTTGCGCTCTTTTGAATCTCGCCCAATCGCCAATTCAATCAGGCCGCGACCCTTCTTCGGAACACCCCAGATCAAGGCTTCGTACATCCGCGTGATGGTGTGGTCTTTAAATTGTGCCGCAAGGCGGCGATGAGCCTGATCGGTCTTGGCAATGACCATCACGCCGGACGTATCCTTGTCCAATCGATGCACGAGACCGGGCCGTTCCTTCCCGCCGATGGTCGAAACGGTGCCGCCGGATGTGTAAAAGTGATGGAGCAGCGCATTGACCAAGGTCCCGGTCCAATTGCCCGGGGCCGGATGCACCACGATCCCGGACGGTTTGTTCAGGACGAGGAGTGCGTCATCTTCATACAGAACCTCCAGCGGAATAGCCTCGCCCTTGAGCGCGAGTGGTTCCGGCTTCGGCACATCCATTGTAATCTTGTCACCGGGCCTGATCTTTTGGCTGGGCTTCACGACGGCATCGTTGATGCGGATGCGGCCCAGTTCGATCAGCCGCTGGAGTGCAGACCGCGAGATATCCCGTTCACGGTTGACGAGAAAGACATCCAGGCGTTTCGGCTGCTCACCGGCCGTAATGAGAAATTCCGTGATCATGGAGACCCACGCTACTGGAGAGAACAGCAGAATTCAACCGTGCAGAGGGAGTTGGGTGTCAGGCGTGGCCGGCTTTGCGGGTGCGTTCGGCGATCTTCTTGCGGAGACGGGCTTTTTCGAGGCTGATCTGGGCTTCTTTGACTTCAGACGGCAGGCCTCCTGCCTGGAGCCGGCGTTCGGCTTCTTCCACCTTCTCCGTGGCACGATCGACATCGATATCCTCAGCCTTCTCTGCGATTTCGGCCATGATAGTGACTTTGGTCGGCGTGACCTCCGCATAGCCCCAGAGGATTACCATATGGCTGGTTTGATCGCCGACCCGATAGCGAAGTTCTCCAACCTTCAAGGCTGAGAGAAAATGACAATGTCCCGGCAGCACGCCGAACTCGCCTTCCGAGCCAGGCGCGATCACCTCATCCACCTGCTGGCTCAGCAGCTGTTTCTCCGGCGTCACAACTTCCAGCAAAATCTTTCCCGCCATTCTTCCCTCAGCCTTCCCTCATCACGGACAGGCGGGCAAGCGATGCGTCCTCTACTGCGCGCATGCAACGAGGGTCTTCTGAGACCGCGCGTTGCGCGAGCAAAGAGGATGCTCGGTTCGCCCGCCTACCTATACTTTCACTCCCATCTTCTCCGCTTTCGCAATCACTTCCTCGATCGGCCCGACCATGTAGAACGCCTGTTCCGGCAAGTGATCGTATTTACCTTCCAAAATCTCCTTGAAGCTACGGACGGTATCCTTCAGCTTGACATACTTGCCTGGCGCGCCGGTAAAGGCTTCGGCCACATGGAAGGGTTGTGAGAGGAAGCGCTGAATCTTCCGCGCGCGGGCCACGGCCATCTTGTCGTCCTCGGACAACTCGTCCATACCAAGAATGGCGATGATGTCTTGCAAGTCTTTGTACCGCTGCAACACCGATTGCACGCCGCGGGCTATCTTGTAATGTTCCTCGCCGATCACCTGCGGATCGAGAATACGCGAAGTGGAGTCCAACGGATCGACGGCTGGGTAAATGCCTAACTCCGCCAGTTGCCGAGACAACACGGTCGTCGCATCCAAGTGTGCGAAGGCGGTGGCTGGCGCCGGGTCGGTTAAGTCGTCGGCAGGCACATAGATGGCCTGAACGGACGTGATCGAGCCCCGCTTGGTCGAAGTGATTCGTTCTTGCAGAGCGCCCATCTCGGTTGAAAGATTCGGCTGATATCCGACCGCCGACGGCATACGACCGAGCAACGCGGAGACTTCCGAACCGGCTTGGGTAAACCGGAAGATGTTGTCGACAAAGAGCAGCACGTCTTGATTCTCTTCGTCCCGGAAATATTCAGCGACGGTCAACCCCGTGAGGCCGACACGGAGGCGCGCCCCCGGTGGCTCATTCATCTGGCCGTAAACCAACGCCGCTTTGGACTTCGTGAAGTCGTCCGGATCGATGACTTTCGATTCCATCATTTCGTGCCAGAGATCGTTCCCTTCGCGTGTCCGTTCACCGACACCGGCAAATACGGAAAACCCGCCGTGGTGGAGCGCAATATTGTTGATGAGCTCCATGATGATCACGGTTTTGCCGACACCGGCGCCTCCGAAGAGCCCCACCTTGCCACCCTTGCTGTAGGGTTCGAGCAAATCGACAACCTTGATGCCGGTTTCCAGCACCTCCGTTTTGGTGTCTTGATCTTCCAGCTTCGGAGCAGGCCGGTGAATGGGATATGTCTTCTTAGTCTTGATGGGTCCCTTTTCGTCCACCGGTTCGCCAAGCACGTTCATGAGACGACCGAGCGTCTCACGGCCAACAGGCACAGAGATGGCGGCGCCCGTATCGTTCACATCCATCCCGCGGGTCAGGCCGTCCGTCGTGGACATCGCGATGCTGCGGATGCGGTTTTCACCAAGATGCGAGGCCACTTCGAGCGTGATCCGTATGGCAGGAGTGCCCGCTGCTTTGTTCTCGTCCTGCGTCACCTTAAGGGCATTGTAGATATTCGGCAATTGCCCGGGTGGGAACTCGATGTCCACGACCGGGCCGATGACTTGAATGACTTTTCCTGTACTCACTGTTTCACCCCTTTGCTCAAGTGCTGAGTTCTGAGTGCTCGGTGCTGAGAGGACAGCTCCTATTTATTCTCGGCACTCACCACCCAGCGCTCAGAACTATCCTATTTGAGCGCTTCCGCGCCACCGACGATGTCCATTAATTCTTTGGTAATCGCCGCCTGTCTGGTCTTGTTGTAGTAGAGCGTGACCTTCTTGATGAGCTGGCCGGCATTGCGTGTCGCGCCATCCATCGCGGCCATGCGGGCGCCGTGTTCGGCCGCGGCCGATTCCAAGAGAATCCGGTACGTTTGAACCTGAAAATGTTTCGGCACAAGCGCATTGAGCAAGTCCGCTTCATCCGGCTCGTAGAGGTAGCCTCCGGACACGGCGCCCTCAGTCGGAGCCGCACCGAACTCGGCTGCGGCATCCACCGGAAACAGCTTCTCCACGATCACGCGCTGCTGAATAGCCGATTTGAATTCGTTGTACACGACATAGAGCTCGTCGAATGTGCCTTTTACGAACTTATCGGTCAGATCACCGCCGATATCGATCGCATGTTCGAAGCTCAGTTTATCGAAAACCCCGGTCCATTCCTGCCGGATGGGCCAGGACCGCCGGCGGAAGTAGTCGCGGCCCTTCCGGCCGACGATGCTGACATTGACTTCCAGACCGCGCGATTCACACTGCCGGAGAAACTCTGCGCTTCTTCTGACGATATTGCCGTTGAACCCGCCGCAGAGACCACGATCGCTGGTGACCACCAGCACCTCAATCTTCTTCCCTTCACGTTTCTGCAGAAGAGGATGGGCCGAGCGATTGACGCGCTGGCTCAGATTGCTCAGGACCCCGCGCATCTTATGGGCATAGGGGCGAGCAGCCAGAATGCGGTCCTGCGAGCGCTTGAGCTTCGCCGCCGCCACCATCTTCATGGCCTTGGTGATTTTCTGCGTATTCTTGAACGCCGCAATCTTGCGGCGCAGCGATTGAAGACTAGGCATCGTTTTCTTTAGGGCTGTGGACTGAGTGCTGAGGACTGAGATTGCAACCCGGCACCCTGCCGTTCGTCTCAGTCCTGGGTCTTCGAGACTCAGTCCTGCGCTTACGCTTTTGCCCCGTATCCCATTTTCTTTTTGAAGGTCGTCAGAATTTCTTTCAACCTGCCGCCGACCTTGTCGTCGATCTTGCCGATACTGGCGATCTCTTTCTTGAGTTCAGGATGGTCCTGCTGAACATAGTGCAGCAAGTCCGCTTCGAACTGCTGCACCTTGTCCACCGGCACATCGTCGAGGAAACCGTTGACGCCCGCATAGATCGACAGCACTTGATCGGCAACCGGCATGGGCTTGTATTGCCCCTGCTTCAACAATTCGACCATGCGCACGCCACGCGCCAGCTGCATTTGCGTCGCCTTGTCGAGTTCGCTGCCGAACTGGGAAAATGCGGCCATTTCACGGTACTGGGCGAGATCGAGACGCAACGTGCCCGCCACTTGCTTCATCGTCTTGATCTGCGCCGATCCGCCGACGCGGGAGACCGAAAGACCGACATTGATGGCAGGCCGAATTCCCGAATAGAACAGATCGCTGCCAAGATAGATCTGGCCGTCCGTGATGGAAATCACGTTGGTCGGGATGTAGGCCGACACGTCGCCTGCCTGTGTCTCGATGATCGGCAACGCGGTCAGACTGCCGCCACCGAGCTTCTCGCTCAGTTTTGCCGCTCGCTCCAACAACCGAGAATGGAGATAGAACACGTCGCCGGGATAGGCTTCGCGGCCCGGCGGTCTGCGGAGCAACAAGGACAATTCTCGGTAGGCGACAGCGTGCTTGGACAAATCGTCATAGACAATTAGCGCATGCTTCCCGTTATCGCGGAAATACTCGCCGATCGCTGCGCCGGCGAAGGGCGCCAAGAACTGCATGGGAGCCGGATCGCTGGCGCTGGCAGACACGACCATGCTGTATTCCATCGCATGATTCTCTTCCAGGGTCTTGACGACGCGCGCGACCGTTGAACGTTTCTGGCCGATGGCGACGTAAATGCAGAAAACGTTCAGGCCTTTTTGATTGATGATCGTATCGACGGCGATAGCCGTCTTGCCGGTCTGGCGGTCTCCAATGATGAGCTCGCGCTGTCCGCGTCCGATGGGAATCATGGCATCGATGGCCTTGATACCCGTCTGCAACGGCTCCCGCACGGATTGGCGGGTATTCACGCCGGGGGCCACCATCTCGATACGTGAAGACAGCGTCGACTTGATGGCGCCCTTGCCGTCGATGGGCTGACCGATGGCGTTGACCACTCGACCGATCAAGGCTTCTCCAACCGGGATTTCCGCGATGCGGCCGGTCCGCTTAACGGGGTCGCCCTCTTTAACGCCGACCGAGTCGCCCATCAAGACCGCGCCGACATTGTCCTCTTCAAGATTCAACGCAATCCCGTACAACCCACCGGGAAATTCGAGCATCTCGCCGGCCATGGCCCCGTCAAGACCGTAAACTTTGGCGATCCCGTCGCCGACCTGGATGACAGAACCGGTTTCCCTGACATCGACCTGTTTGTCGAAGTCTCGAATCTTCTCTTTGATGATCTGACTGATTTCATCCGCTTTGATCTGCATGGCTGCTCCTTAGTCGGCTCTGTGGTGACCCGTTCGCCGGCAATCCCGCACAATCGTGCCCGTGCAATCCTTATTCACGCGTTAGCAACGACTGGATGTCTTTCAGGCGCCCACGGACGGTACTATCGACCACCGCGCTGCCGATCTGAATCCTGACTCCGGCCAAATAGCTCGCATCAGTTTGAAAGGTGACGTCGACCTCTCGCTTCAGCGTATCGCGGAGGCGTGTCTTGATATGATCCCGTTCGGCTGTGGACAGCGCGGCGGCAGAGGACACGGTAACCCGCCGGGTCCCCTTTGATTCATCGACCAGTTTGGCAAACGCCTCTGCGATCTCCGGCAGAAACCCAACACGATTCTTCTTGACCAGCTGGGCCAAGAAGGCTTTTCCGGTTTGGTTGCACCCAAGCCGACCCCCCAGTTCCGTCAAGACGGCGATTTTGGCTTCGATGCCGAAGGCCGGAGATGCAATGACATGCCGGAGAGACGTCGAGTCCTTCATGGCCTGGCTAAGGCCATTGAGGGTCCCCCGAGTCGCTTCGACATTGGATTGATCCAGAAGCTCGAAGAGCGCCTGTGCGTAACGCCGCGCAACTGCTGTCTTAATCACTGTCCTGATCCACTCACTCTCTCGTGAGACAAACTACACACCCTCGCGCGCAACGCGCGAAAATGAGAACGAAAAGTTATCATTGGGCGACTGGATCTGTCAATGCGAGATCCCAAGGCGTGAGATCCCAAGGCGCCATACTTGGAATGGCGATGTGCTGAGGTATATATAGGGGTATCTTGAGAAAAAGACGCACCGATACGAAACGGTCACTGTAGTTCGTACTCGGTTACGACGGTTGAGAGGTGCTCAATGCCGCCACCCTTCGCCATCATTGCCTTGATGCTCATTGCGTCGTTCTTGCTTGCGACCCAACCAGCCTGGGCCTACCGGGAATACTTCACCCCGGAGCAAAAAGACCAGCTTGAAAAAATCAAGACGGTCTTGGTAGAGGCCATCGCCCTTACAGACAAGGGGCAAGCCGACGCCGGATCAGTCGCAGAGTCCGCTTCCCGCCGCCTGGCCGAGGTGGGCTATGCAGTCGTGCTGGATCAGGCCCAACCCCATGACGTTGCGCTTCGTATCAAATGCGAACAACGCAAAACATGGGAAGGAACCACCGCCGCTGGCGGCGATGCGGACCTGCCAGACGCCCCGTCCCGACTCTGGAAAGGACCAGCCTGCCAGCTCACCTATCTGCTGGGCAGCATGAAGATCAAATGGCAAAAAGAGGTACGGACGGAATTTGAGGATGCGGTGGCAGCCGCCCAGGCAGCACAGGCAGCCGACCCCGGCGCCTATGCCCTCCTCAAGTTGAGAGAGGCGCTGGATACATATGAGTTCCCCCTGCTCTTGGCGGCAGAATGGGGCCACCTGGAGCGCCTGATCGCGCTGCTCGACTCGGCGGACACAAGCCAGGCCAGGAAAATAAAAATCATCTCGCTCCTGGGAGAGATGCAGGCCGACGAAGCACTGCCGAACCTCAAAGCAGCACTGAAGGATCGCGATCTCGCTAAACAGGCGCTCGTGGCGATGGGCGATCTTGGCAAGGAGAGCATCCCTCTTCTGATCGAAATCATGACCACAGCGCCCCAGTTGGAAGTCCAGGCAGCAGCGGCAAAAGGGCTGGGGCAGATCGGGGGAATAGCGGGCGATGCCTCTGTCGTGCCGCCGTTGCTCGCAAAACTGCAAGATCCCAAGACCGACTGGATAGTCCTCACAGAAGTGGCCTGGGCCCTTGGAAAAATACCGGACAAACGGTCGATTCAGCCCCTCTACGATCTCGACAAGAAGCTCCAAGCCATCCGCGATCCCGACAATGCGGTGCTCAAGAAACTCAAGGAAGCCGTCTTCTGGTCGATCAAACAGTGCGATACCTGGGATCAGTACAGTTAGCGCAGAATTGACAATCCGCACTCTCCCTCCTATCGTGCTCCCTTCTGCTCTCCATCACGACAGGGAGCCGACACGATGGACGATTGTTCCTCTTCTCCTCCTGCGCACAAAGGCCGGCAGATCCTGGAACGCATCGGGCTCCAAATAGCGTCAAGCCTCGATCTGCCGTCAGTGCTTACCACAATCACGCAGGGGTTGGTCGAGGAATTGGATGCAGCCTTTGCCCGCATTTGGCTGCTGGGCCCTGGAGATCTGTGCGCTGACTGCCATAAGGCTACCGACTGCACGAATCGGAATCGCTGCCTGCACCTCGAAGCGAGCGCTGGCCTCTATTCCAATCTCGACGGAGAATACCGCCGTATCCCGCTGGGCGCGCTCAAGATCGGAAAGATCGCCCAAGGTTTTGGGCCGATGCAAACGAACGATGTGCTCGGCGACGACCGCCTGCCGAACAAACAGTGGATGACAGACAACGGCCTCTGTTCCTTTGCCGGCTACCCACTGAAGTTCCGCTGGGAACTGCTCGGCGTCATCGCGATGTTCGGCCGTAGGCCTCTGAGCGAGGAAGAGTTCGAACGGTTGGCCATTTTTGCCAATCAAGCAGCGATTGCGATCAAGAACGCACAGCTCTTTACGGAGGTGGCGCAGCTCACACATCGACTTGAGGCGGAGAACCTCTACCTCCGTGAGGAGGTGAAATCTCAGCACAATTTCGAGGAGATTATCGGGGAAAGTCCGAGCATCATGGCGGTGCTCCGACAGATCGAACAGGTCGCCCCGACGGATTCGACAGTCCTCATCCGGGGAGACACCGGAACCGGCAAGGAGTTGATGGCAAGAGCCATTCACAACCTGAGCCCGCGGAGGGCTCGCTCGCTGGTGAAGGTGAACTGCGGAGCGATCCCCGCGAATCTGCTTGAAAGCGAACTCTTCGGACATGAGAAGGGATCCTTCACTGGGGCATTACAACGCCGCATGGGACGATTTGAGTTGGCTGACGGTGGAACCATCTTCCTGGACGAAGTCGGGGAATTGCCACTCGACGCACAGGTCAAGCTGCTACGGGTACTACAAGAAAGGGAGGTTGAACGGATCGGCAGCGGCCATTCCACCAAAGTGAACGTACGGGTTATTGCGGCCACCAATCGTGACCTCCATGCAGCGGTGAAGGCCGGCTCCTTCCGGGCCGATCTTCTGTATCGATTGAACGTGTTTCCGATCGCGGTGCCGCCTCTGCCCTCTCGTGCAGCTGATATTCCACTCTTGGTCAATCGGTTTGTCGGCAAATTCTCAGCCAAGCTGGGCAAGAAGATCGACGGGGTGTCTCAATCAACCATGGATCGCCTGATGAAGTATGCCTGGCCCGGCAACATCCGTGAGTTGGAGAATGTGATCGAACGGGCCACAATCCTCGCGAATGGGCCACTACTTCAGATTGACGATGTGATGCTTCAGGGGAACTCCGCCTCACCATTGCCGGTCGCCGATTCTCTGGAAGAGGTCGAACGAACCCACATTCTCCGCATCCTTCAACATACAAACTGGGCCATTGAAGGGAAACAGGGCGCCGCGACTCGGCTTGGTCTCCATCCCAACACGCTTCGATCCCGGATGCAGAAGCTCGGCATCAAGAAATCTCGTCTCCCTGCGTAGCAACGAATCTTTCGTTCCGCTCCCACGAAATATCGTAGTTCCACGACATGTCGTGAGGGCATCTCTCTTTCCTTCCGCTTCATGTGACCACAATAGCTGAACAACTCCTTGTCTCCTCGGCGGTTTTCTTGTTTCACCGAATATGGCGGCGGGTGGCACCAGCCTTGCCATGATGAATGGATATCGTGAATTTCATTCAATCAAAGGAGAACCCATGAAAACTGCAATCATCATTCTGTCCGACCCGAAGAGTGGTTCCGAAGAATCGCTTGGACGAGTCTTCAATGCGCTGGCCCTTGCAGCTGAATGTAAGCAGAAAGGCGACGAAGTCGCCGTCGTCTTCAATGGCGCCGGCACAAGGTGGCCGGCTGAATTGACCAAGC
>JAOUEB010000360.1 GCA_029858925.1 Nitrospira sp. | reverse complement strand
TGTAGAAATGCCACCTTTTGGGCGCCGCACGTACACGTTTGAAGATCACAAATGGACATACGTGGATTGACAGCAGACTGACTTTGGCTATGAGGCCACAACCTAATCATTGAAGGCGTGTTACGCCGATAGAAAATGGCAGATCCGGTTCTTATATGGGCCCGCCTAAACACTGTTATGCCCCATGAGCACTGATAGCAACCCCACCAAAGACCCGATGCGTTCGCCGACGATGGCAGATCTGGCAGAGTACGCGAGACCATGGAAGCTCTTCACCCTTGCGCTCGGCATCGCGTTATTGATTGTTGGCTCGTTCTACTATGAAGCCCCTGACTGGGACATCCCCATCAGCTTGATCATGGCGATCCTCGCGTACCTTACGGCCCCATGGAGTCTTCGCGTCATCGTAGAGCGAAGGTGGAGACTTTGGCCGGCGATGCTATTCGCAACCTGGTTTACGGTCGACGGAAGTTATTGGCTATATTGGCATTTCAAGAATCCCGTCGCGCTTGAATTGATGCGCGAGGCGAATTTCTTCGCGTCCCTTGCACTCTACGGAATGTGTGGCATCGTTTGGCTCTATCGCGGCAGCTTGAGCGAACTATTGTCGGAGACCAGGGCACTACTTCGTCTGCGACGCGTCCACAGGTTGAAATAAGAGGCTGTGTGCTCTCATCGGCAACCGTTCATGATTTCTGCAAATTTTGCCAAACGATTGTGGCGTAACCAGGCGGACGGGCGCCAGCGTCGTGCCTACTTCGAGCATCGTGCGCACCCGCCGCACACCTCCACGTTAATGCGACAGGGCTGAGCCCGCTTTATGGCGGTGAGATCTCGGCGGCGAACGTCCGCACTTGGCCGGATGCCGACGGTCGCAAGATGGCCATTTACCGTCTGTTTTGGGCAAAGCGAATTGCCAATCTCACCGGGCTCAAACTTCAAGAGCTTAAGAATAGGCCTGGACTTCCCAGGCTTTTGTGGAGAGTCAGACGTCTGTGCAATAACCGGTCGGTTATTGCACCTCCTCTTGCGCCTATTGGCATGAGCGTGGTGAGGGCTGGCTGACAAGATCACCAGGAACGTGCAGTTTCCGGATCATTTCCAGTTCCGCCCTATCACATCGTGAGGACTGCCGCCCCTTGAAAGCTTCCTGCTTTCAATTCTTGTAATGCGCGGTTCGCTTGTTCCAGAGGAAAACGGACTGTGTGTGGTTTGATTGGGATCGCTGCCGCCTCGCGCAGCAAGTCGAGTCCATCCTGCCTGGTATTGGCCGTCACGCTACGGATCACGCGCTCGCCGAACACTTCGCGATCGTAGTCCAACGAGGGAATCGGCGACATGTGGATGCCGGCTAAGGCTAATGTGCCGCCTCGGTCGAGCGCTCTCAAGGCTGGAGGGACGAGTTCACCGGCAGGCGCGAAAATGATTGACCCATGCAGCTTATCCGGTGGCATCTCCGTCGCCCCACCGACCCAGACGGCGCCCAGCTGCCTGGCCAGCTCTTGATGCTCGGCCTTGAGCGAACTGACGTAGACCTGGCAGCCCCAATGGCGCGCGATCTGGATGGCGATGTGCGCCGATGCGCCGAATCCATAGAGCCCAAGGCGCTGACCCGGTTTGATCCCGCTGAGCCGCAAGGCGCGATAGCCGATGATGCCCGCGCAGAGCAGCGGCGCTGCATTCTCGTTCGAAAAGATCGGCGGGATCGGGTAGGCGAACCGCGCAGGCAGGACAGCATACTCCGCATACCCGCCATTGACCTGATAGCCGGTAAACCGCGCAGCCTCGCACAGGTTCTCCCGCCCGCTCGTGCAGAACTCACACCTATCGCATGTGCCCTGAAGCCAAGCGATCCCGACGCGATCCCCCTCTCGGACATCCCGCACGCCCTGGCCGACCTGTGCCACTGTTCCAACGGCCTGATGGCCTGGAATCAGCGGGAGTGTGACGCCGGGCAACTCGCCTTCCACGACGTGCAGATCTGTCCGGCACACCCCGCAGACATGAATTTTGACAAGGACCTGGCCGGCCTCTGGAACAGGAACCGGCCTATCTTGGAGTCGCAGGGGACTGCTGGAGACATCGCTCGTACGATCGAGCACCATGGTTTTCATAATCATTCGACGGTATGAGTTTCGAGTTGCGGGTTTCGAGTTTGGAGTTCTGGGGTTTGGGTTTCAGGCATCAAAGGCTTAGGTTCCGAAATCCGCGAAACCTGTAACCCGAAACTCGTAACTCTCGTCACCTCTCACGGCTGCTTGGCCTTGATGCATTCGATTTCCAGATGGATCTGTACGTCGTTGCCGACGACCAGCCCGCCGTTGTCGAGGGCCTTACTCCAGACCATGCCGAAGTCCTTGCGGTTCAGTGTGCCGTCGGCGCTGAAGCCGGCCCTGGTGTTGCCCCAGGGATCTTTGGCGATGCCGTTCAAGGCGCCGATGAGCGTGACTTCTTTCGTGATGCCGCGCAGGGTCAAGTCGCCGATGGCTGTGAAGGTGTCGCCTTGTTTCTTGGCGCTCTTCAGTTTGTACGTCATCGTCGGAAACTGCGCGACGTCGAGAAAGTCGGCCTGGCGCAGATGGGCATCGCGTTTGTCGTGATTCGTATCGATGGAGGCCGCGTTGATTGTCGCTTCGATCGCCTTGACCGTCTTGGCGTCTGCATCCATCTCGACGAATCCCCTGTAGTCCGTGAAACGCCCGGCGGTCTTGGACACCACCATGTGCGCGACGCGAAACTCGATGAGCGAGTGC
>JAOUEB010000359.1 GCA_029858925.1 Nitrospira sp. | reverse complement strand
GAGCGCGCCATGACATCGTACGAACTGATCAGCTGGACATTCCTGAATTCGTCATGAACGATGCGGCCCGGTGTTTTCACTGCAAGACCGATTTATACCAACTCCTCGACACGATACGGCAAGCCGGCACGCATGTCGTGGATGGAACGAATCTGGACGATCTCGGCGATGACCGCCCCGGCATCAAGGCCGCGCGGGAATGGGGCGTGCGCAGTCCGCTGGTCGAAGCCGACCTGTCGAAAGCCGACATTCGCGTCCTCGCCAAGGAATCCGGGCTCTCGAATTGGGACAAGCCGGCGGCCGCCTGCCTCTCATCGAGAATCCCGCGCGGCATGCCCATCACGATCGAAAAATTGAGCAGAGTCGAAACGGCGGAAGCGCTGCTCCAACGTGAGGGATACCGACATGTTCGAGTCCGGGACCATGGCGAAATCGCCAGAATTGAAGTCGCGCAAGACGACATCCCGTCATTGATGGATGCCGAGCGGCGCGCGAGAATCAGCGCCGGGCTCAAAGAGCTGGGATTCCGATTCGTCACCGTGGATTTGGAAGGATACCGGCCCGGTGGAGTCAACTTGCGCTGATTTCACCGGGCCACGCGGCGTTACCGCTGATAGGACTTGGAGAGCGCTTCAAGCGCGTCGTCGGCAAACTTCCGGTGGTCGGCCTCGGTCAAGCTGCGCTGCACGACCTTCTCGGCCACCATCAGCGCCAATTCGGTCGTTTGAGTCCGAATGTCTTGAATGGCCCGCCGCCGCGCTTGCTCGATCTCGCGCGTCGCATCGCCTTTGATCCGCTCGGCTTCAACCGTCATCCGCTGCTCATTTTCTTCCATCAACCGCTGGGCTCGCTCCTTCGCGGCCGCCATGATGGTTTCCGCCTCTTTCGCAGCAGCATTCAGCTTGGCTTCATATTCCCTGAGTTTGTGCTCGGCTTCCGACCGATGACGCTCGGCTTGATCCAAGCTGTCCTTGATCTTCTTTTCCCGCTCTTCGAGAATGCTCAGGATGCCAGGAAAGGCGTATTTATAGAGCACAAAAAACAGAATCGCGAAGGAGACGATCTCCCAGAAAATCAGAGAAGAGAAAAAATGAGATTCAAACTGCGGCATATGTGATTTCGTGAAACGTTACACGTGAATCGTGAAAGGAGAAGACCTCCGGCCAGCGATTGACGAGTAACGATTAACGCTCCCTACTTGCGGAGGCCCATAATGATGAATGCAATGACCAAGCCGTACAAGGCAATGGCTTCCACCAAGGCAAACCCGATCCACATGTATTTGCCGACCCGGGCTTCCGCTTCCGGCTGACGCGCCACCGCTTCGATCATCTTGCCGAAAATGTAACCGATCCCAACACCGGCTCCGGCAAATCCCGCCGCCGCCAATCCCATACCCAACAATGCTGCTGCTGCTGAATCCATGGTACCTCGCTCCTCCCTTGTCTGTACCGGCACGCGTCAGTGTGCGTGCTCGTCATGGCCGTGCAGGTGAAACGCGTCTCCCAAATAGACGCAAGTCAGCACGGTGAAAATGTAGGCCTGAATAAATGCAATGCCGACTTCCAGTCCGTTCATCGCAATCGTAAAGACAAACGGCAGCCATCCAATCATAAGCCCGCCGCTGATCGCCAGCCCGAACAATACCCCAAGTATCACATGTCCGGCGGTCATATTCGCAAACAATCGAACCGCCAGGGAGATCGGACGAGCCAGCTGGCTGATCAATTCGATAGGCACCATGAGGGGCAAGAGCCACCCGGGTGTTCCAGGCGGCACCAGGATCCCCAGGAACTTCACCCCGTGCAAAGCAAACCCCATCACAAGACTAAGTCCGTAGACCACCGTGGCAAAAACCGCTGTGACGACGATTTGACTGGTGACGGTATAGGATCCTGGAATCAGTCCGACCAGATTGCAAAACAGGATGAAAAGGAACAGCGTCGCAATGAGAGGGAAAAACTTCATCCCCCCTTCGCCCATCGTGTCCAGAATGATCCCGCGAATAAAATCCACAAGCATTTCAGCAAGGCTTTGGAGCTTGCCGGGAACCAGCTTGCGCGCAGACCCCGCCATCACCATCAACACCGAGACGAGCGCCACGACCACCCACATAATGAGCACGGCCTTGTTGATGGAAATATCCAGGCCGCCTAGATTGATCGGAACATAGTTGTGAAGTTCAAACGGATGCAGCGGACTCTCTTCCATGGTTACCCTTGTTTATCAGACTTATCCAATGAATCTTGCCATCGCTGTGCGGTTCGATAGGCGTTTCTGACCCCTGCCGCCGCGCCCAATATTAACCCAACAACAAGCCCCCATGGCGTTGACCCTAAAATATAGGTATCAACGACCCACCCAAGTCCGCCTCCGACGATCAGCGCAGCCAGCAGTTCCGTTCCGATTCGAACAGCCTGGCCAAGCCCCGCGTAAAATGGATCTTGTGGAGGGGGCATTCCAAACCCACGGAAGGCGAGTCACATGCGGTGCATGAGCAGAACTCTGCCGGTAATGGGATCGCGATTTAAGCAAAATCCAGCTCGGAATGTCAATATGATTGGACCTGTTTCTGCTGAAGCTGCTGAGGTATAGTGGGACACTGAATCCCGACGAGGATACGTGGCCACCATGCCCACAACGACACCCCCATCGATTCCCTTTCTGAAAGGGCCTCCGTCTCCCCTTGTGGTGACGCTTCCTCGCCCATCGGCCACCCCCTTTGACCTCTACGCCAAAATCGCCTCGGCTCAG
>JAOUEB010000358.1 GCA_029858925.1 Nitrospira sp. | reverse complement strand
GAGGTGACGGGCAAGCAGCCCCACCACATATTGACTCTTCGACACCGGGACTCGGATACGAGAACAGGGATCCGTATGCCGATTCCCTAACCCGCATTATTCATGAACGCTTCTGCTGCAATCGCGACGAACCGTCATGAATAATGCGGGCTAAGAGTATTCGAACCCACTCCCGCTTTCCCATTTGCAACACCCGACTGCGGTTTGCCCAAGAAATCGAGAGCGCCCTATTCCATGAATTCTGTTGCGTCCAAAATACGATCCGTCATAATCGGCCAAGCACCCATGCGAGTATCACCTTAACAACCTCGTCGCCAGCACGGAGCGTACGTATGCCTACCACAGCGATCCTCCTATCCGTTGTCCTCTTCCTCTGTTCGATGCCTCAGATTGCTGAAGCCGGGCTTGATACCGGCATATCGGCATTTGAAAAGGGAGACTATCAGACCGCGCACCAAGAGTTGCGTCCGCTCGCAGAGAATGGCGATCCCAAGGCACAGTATTATATCGGCCTGATGTTATATAGCGGCAAGGGTGTCACGCCAGACGCTGTGGAAGCCCTCAACTGGATCAAGCCGGCTGCGGAAAAAGGGATCGCCGACGCGCAGTATATCTATGCGCTCTTGTTGGAGGGCGCGCACACCGGACCCGTGGGGAAAGCGGAAGCGATCCAATGGCTCACGCTGGCATCTGATCAAGGCCATGTGGATGCCCAAATGAAATTGGCCGATCGGCACCTTCGTGGCGACGGAGTCCGGATAGATCTTGCCCAAGCCTATATGTGGTGCGGCGTGGCACATGTCCATGACCCGGTGCGGTGCAATCCGCAAGCGTATGTGCCGACCTATCAGATGACTCCTGAAGCGTTGCGGGAGGCGAAACGGAACGTGCAGCAATGGGTGACCAAGCATCCCATCAACAGCTCCCATCCGTCGTTCAAGAACCCTGGGAAATTGATCGCCGAGGTCAGTCGCGCCGATTTCAAGCGGAGAGAGGAGATCAAAGCATCTCTCATTCGCATGGGCAACGCCTCGACCCCGGCGATGTTGGAAGCGATTCAAACCCGCACGTTCACACACACGAAATTTCTCACGGACGTGCTGTGCGAACGAGGGACTGAAGCCGCGAGCGCCATACCTGAACTCATCCGGTTCTTAAATGCTCCAAACATTCTCCAGCCGAACAATTCCCATCTCCTGTCTTCTCTGGCCTGCATTGGAAAGACCTCCCCTGAGGTTCAGTCTTTTCTGATCTCGCTGCTCAAAGAGGGAAGCGATGCCATGCGGCCCTGGGCCGTCATGTTATTGGAGCAATTCGATTCCAAAGAAGCGGTGCTCGCGCTCGCCGACGCACTCGATGATTCACGGCGAACCGTACGTGAAACAGCCGTGAGGGTCTTATTGAACATGGGCCCAAAGGCCGCCCCGGCAGTGCCCGCACTGGCAAAGCTGATGGATCAAAAGGGAACCTATATCGCCTCAGCTGCAGAAGACGCCTTAGCGGCGATCGGGACCCCCGAAGCGATCGGTGAGCTCAAGAAGCATCGGGTCGAATAGCGCTCGATGCGGGGTTTGTGCGTGCAGCCGGCGAGCCCTTTCAGCATCCTTTTACAACCGCTGTTCGATCCGCTCGGCATAGCCTGTCAGCTCCGCATAGCCTTGGCCCTGTATGGGCCGTCCCTGCTTGGTGCCGGAGACCGACACGGCTCCTTCCCAATACGTCACCTGCGCGCTGCTCGTCGTTCGGAGTTCCTGATCCGCGAGCGCTGGGGCGAGGTCCAGCGCAAGCTCCAAGGATGGGACCGTGATCCGCCATTGGCTGGGATAGACTGCCTGACTCTTCGGGCTCGTCCAGGTCCCGGTGGATTCGATGCGGACGTCTCCTGCCGATAAATGGCGAGTCTGTCCGTCGCGCGACACCACCGTGCCGCTTGACGCAGGATCAGGCGATCCATCGCTTCGACGCAAGCGATACAACATGAGTTCGCTGTTGTCCGCCAATTGAATGCTGAACCAATCCCACCCGACGAGATCCTTGCCCAGATCGGCCGATCCGAATTCATGGTCCATCCAACTGGTCCCAGTTACTTCAAACTGCTCGTCGCCGATCGAAAGAGTGCCGGTCGCAGCCAGCCGTGTGAATGAATAATAATGCGACGCTTGTCCATGCTCCGCCCCTTTCCGACTAATGCCCTCCTGGCCATGGATGACCAGGGGCTTCGACGGTTGCAGGGTGACGGACAGCGCGAGCGTCCCAGCGCGCGCGAACAACGTCTGTGCGCCGCCCGGAACGGCCGCCATCTCGGCGCGCCAATCGTCGATCCAGGCATGAAGACGGGACTCCTCCGCACCGGCCTTGCCTAAACCGGCTCGGCTCAGCTTTTCAGAGAAATGAAATCGTTGGCCCGCGATATCGGTCACGGCGAAATGGGCGAAATACAGGTGGTCCACCGACCATTGCGAAGGCTGTGTCTTCACCTCGTCGGGCGGAATGGCGCGGCGAAAAAAGGTCAACTCAAAGCCGAACGTTCGTCCGTTCTTCGCCTGCAGATGGCCCGTGTAATACCACCATTCAGTTCGATAGGCCGGATGCGATCCATGGTCTCTGGGGAATGCATACCGGTAGCCTGCGGTAGCCGGCCTGAACGATGTCGTGGGCGCATCCGCTTCAAAAGCGGCGGAGTGATTGCCAGCCAGCCAGCCGGCTAGTACGAGCACAACCAGAAGAACGCCGCCGAGCATGGTCCGCGCAAGCAGCGAAAA
>JAOUEB010000357.1 GCA_029858925.1 Nitrospira sp. | reverse complement strand
CCCAGCGACGTGTCCGTGCGCTGATTCGCCTGAAATACGATCGATGTCGAGTACCCCGTCCTGAATATTCACACGCGCCGACATCGCGCCGAACTTCATATGTTTGTAATGGCCCCGCGCGATCGATGCGGCCATCGTCACCCGGCTCGTCGCCGCCAAGTTTTCAAGAAATTCCCGCATGGGTGACTGTTCCCCTTTGGGAACCAGCAAATTCAGATCCAGCTGATTCGACTCAATCTTGCCGGTAATCACTGGCTTGGCCGTCCAGTTTCTGACGGTGGCCTCCAGCGCCACGTCATTGTCATGGATCTTGAACGACAACCGCTTGATTTCGGCGCCATTGCGCACCAACTTCACGCGGGCATAGAGATCCTCGATAGGACCGTCGGCGCTTCCAGCCATTAAGCCGTTCGTCAGCGCCATCCACCCGGTAATTCGCCATGCATGCCAATCCTTGCCCTTCCCCTTGACGTCGAGAGAAACCTCGATATTACCAGCCTCGAAGCCGCCTTTTGAAATCCATTCGGGCAATCGAGACAAGGACAGCGCCCCGGTCGTAACCGAGGCATTGAGGCCGAAGGGATCGCCGAGCCTCATCATCCCCTTGGCCGGGATCCGGATCGACGGCAGGATCAACTCCATACGGTTGACGGTCACGGCGTCGGCTCTAGTCACGTCACCCTCGAATGCCACAGTTGCCGGGGCGCCGACAGGTTTTTCGCCCAAAGCCGGCAGAATGAGCTTCGACTCATCAAACACCACATCACCACGGAGGTGAGGCGTGACAGTTGAACCGGACAGTGTGACGGCCGCCTCGATAAATCCCTCGAATGAACTCGACGGCGCGGCGCCTCCTGACACAAGACTCGCCATATGCGCGGCATCGCCGCGCGCGCGAACCGACAATTCTTGAAACGCGCTCGTGTCTCCACCGGTGATCGCCCCTTGGACTTGCACGGTGATATCTCCAAGGTGGCCGGTCACCTGTTCGAATTGTGTCGATCCATCCGCCAAGATGAATCGCCCTTGCAGCCCTGTCAGCCGCTCCGGCAGCGCCGCATGGGTGAGGCTCACGGAGTGAACCGTAATTTCTCCTCCGGCAAAGGTGATGCCCCCCGGTTGGTTCAGCGGGCCGACAAGGCGGAACGTCGGCTGGGCCATGCCGTCCACATCGCGAGCCCCAGCCACCACCTGCGTCAATCGTTCCGCCTTCATCGTCCGGGCTAAAAATTCCAACAGATGTGATGCCGCCATCTCACCCGTCACCTCCAGTTCAAGCCACGGGCCCGCCTCAAGAAAGGAGACGACTGCCTTTCCATCCGTCATCTGAATGGCGCCATAGCTCCCCGTCACGTTGTCGATGCGCATGCGTCCCGGCTCCACAAGCAACACCGCCGCAAGGTCTTTTGCCACAACACGATCCTGACCGATCAAGCCCTGTGCCTCCTGGATGCGAAACTCTCCCGTCACCGAAAGCGGCGCCTCGGCCGATGCGCTTCCGGTTAAAGTCGCGTTCATCACCTGCACCTTGCCATCAACCTGTCGATCGATGAGCCACGCGGACATCTGTGGGTCGATCCACTCAGCGGGAACAGTGGTCAACAGCTGAGACAACGAGACCAACGAGCTGCTGAGCGTGACGGAGAACGTGGGTTGCGAAGTCATGAGACCTGCAAGATTGGCTTTGCCTGCCAGCGCCATATCGTTCAGACGCGCCGACATATCCGACAGCACCAGATCGTACCCGGCCACTCCGGGCATGACGTGGATGGAGCTTTGAAGCGTCAATGCCCCCTGCAAACGATCGGGAAGGGGCCGAGGGCCGAAAAACTCGGCGGCTTCACGAATGTTAAGATCCACGGCGTCCAGGTGGCCGTCGAACTGGAACAGCATCGCCGGCTCCATCGGCGTTTGGCCGGTCAACGACACCGGTTGCTCCGCTTGTCGAACCTCCCCATCCAGCGACACCACAGCCCGTCCCGGTGCTCCAAAAGCGGTGGCCGATACATGAAGGTCCGCAACCGCGCGGTCCGGATGAATCAGGAGTGTGACATCAACCTGTTCCAGCTTGAGAGAGCGGACACCATCCGGCCTGGCTGCATCGACCACAGTGATTGCGCCGTTGACTAGCCTGGCCTCCCGGATCATGAGCATCCTGGCCATCGCGGCCATAGTGTGCTGATCCGTCTCCGCCTGATCGCTCAGGCCATCCGATACATTCCAATGGCCGGCTTCATTTCGTCGAAGCGTGAGCGTCGGCTCCTCAATCAACAACCGTTTGCCTGCGATTTGTTTGCGGAGGAGCGGAAGCAGACGCAGAACCAAATCGACTCGCTTGGCGGTCAACATGATCTGATCTGAATGGGGATCGTGAATCGTGACCTGGGATAATTCCACGCGGATACTAGGAAAGATCACGAGTTTCACATGACGCACCTCGATTTTTCGCCCAAGGCTCTCCTCAAGCTGATTCAAAACAAATTCCTTGAGATAGTTTTCGCCGATCAGTTTCTTAGATAACAACAGAAAAGCGGCGGCTAATACCACACAGGCGAGAAGAACGAGGAGTCCAAGCCGAAAACGGGACACACCACCCCCTTAACCTGCATGACGCATCAACACGTCTGCAGCGATCGTCCGCCTATACAAGTCGAAATGCAGCCGAACCGCCGCGCCGGGGAACGGAGTTGCGAGTTTCTCGTTCCGGGGTTCGTGTTGCCAGAAAATTCGTTCAGAAAACCCGCGACTCGAAACCAGAAACCC
>JAOUEB010000356.1 GCA_029858925.1 Nitrospira sp. | reverse complement strand
CAGCCGGACGCGCGCAGCTCGTCGATCGTCGCTCCTAACGCCTCGTTGCCGGGCGGAAGCGCCAGCACGTAGCCGGGTGGAAAGTGATGCGTCGTCAACCATGCGCGCGCCTGCGCGCTTGCCCGGAACCCGTCCGACTCGGAAGGTGACACGACGTAGATGGCTTTGTAATAGAACTGCGTGAGTTTCCCGATCTCCACCGCCGCATCGGGCATCGGCTTTTGCTCCAATTCTCTCCGAATGCCGATGCCGGGAAGCGGACTTGGCTCGCGCGCGCCATCGATCAACGAGGCCATGTCAATGGCCAGGATTGGATTGCGCCGCTCCCATACGACCAGATTCGCCTCTCCTGTCGCCGGCAAGACTCGTGTACTGGCTCCGAGTCGAACCTGAATCGGCCGCACCCCTACCGTATTTGTGCTGTAGGTAAACGACACCCGACCCTCCGCACCGGTCGTCGCCGTCGCAGCGACTTGCCCATCGACGACTAATTCCAACGGTTCCCCGATCAGCCCCACATTTCCCGACGCACCATCGGTATTGAGTTTGGCTTCGATGGCTGCCGGCTGGCCTGGGACCGTGAGCGTATCCTTAACCTGAATCGCGGCGACAATCTTTTTCTCCGCCGCCTCACAGAGGCACGCTGATAGGAATATGACGAGGAGAACGAAGCAGAGGATCGAAACACTGCGGAAGCGAGTGGTCATGAGCCTTACGGCCACGTTAACCCGCATGAGTCATGATGGTTGGTCGAGCAATACTGTAGATGCGCGTCTCTTGTGAACCGCAGAACAGAAAGGGAAAATGTCCCATCTTTTTGCGAGATGCGAGATACGCTTCACGAAGGACGCAAATTAGGCCTTGAGCGCCGTCAAGACTTCGTCGGCATGCCCATCGACTTTCACCTTGCGGAAAATCGCTTTGATTTTGCCCTCGGCATCGATCACAAACGTGCTGCGCTCGATGCCCCAATACGTCCGGCCGTACATGCTTTTCTCTTTATAGACACCATAGGCCTTGGAGATCGCCGCATCTTCGTCGCTCAACAGCGGAAAGGGCAGTCCGAACTTCTTGATGAACTTCTGGTGTGATTCTTTTCCGTCGAGGCTCACCCCCACGATCAGGCCCCCTGCCCGCAAAATCTGCGATTCCACGTCGCGGAAGTCACAGGATTCTTTGGTGCATCCCGGCGTATCGTCTTTCGGATAGAAATACAGCACGATCTGCTTGCCTTTAAAACTCTTCAGCGTGACCGTCTTGCCATGCTGGTCCGGGATGGAGAGTTCCGGTGCTGCTTGCCCAACTGCAATGTCTTTGGCCATGTGTCTTCCTTATTTCTGTCGCGGCATATTGCCGAATGTGGGCCGCTCTGTCCCATAGGGACGGTCTTTGGTACGCTTCCTGGTCTCGGGATCGCCATACGGCGCCAGCGCGGGAGAATCCCAAATGATCTGGTCGCCTGGCGCCAAATTCGCCGCGTCGAGAAAATGCCTCTGCGCCACTTCCGCATCGCCGAGCGCGATCAGCGCCAGGGCGTAATTGTAATGGGCCTGACCGGACTCCGGCGCGGCAATGACCGCCTGTTCAAAATATTTCTTCGCCTCATCGAACTGTTTCGCCTGATAGGCGTGCGTCCCCTGTTCCGTCAATGCCATAGCCGGGGGCCTCGCATCAGCCTCGGCCAGCGCCAGCGGAACCAGCGGTTTGCGCTTCGACGAGCAGGCCGCCATTCCGACAAGCGCCAGAATCATCCCGAGTACCATGAGCTGTTTCATCTGCCTTCCCATCATGGTCTCCCGTTCCTCACTTGATCTGCCGTCGCGTTTCTTCCTCGAAAGTTTTGCGATAGAGGATGTCCCACTCCGCGCTTCCTTCAATGATGCCGCGAGAATACGAAGCCAATTTGGCCCGGACTTTTCGATCGATCGCTTCTTCCTGGGCCAATTCATCGGCGAGGACGTGCTTGATCGCTTTCAATACTCGCTCTTCGTTGGCGGTCATTTTCACAGCCGCGTGACGCTTGATCTCGTTCAAGATCACGTGGGAAAGATGACTGGCCTTGTCTTCGCTCAACATATGGACGCCCGTAAGGGGTGCGGGGTGAGACGCGTGGGAATTGCCATGCCCAGGCACTGATCCCCTACCCCTTGCCCCCTGACTCCTCACCGTTTCACAAGATCAGGCCTCGTTCGCGGACCAGCTTCTGCTTCACCATCTGGAACATCTTCTGATAATCGACCTGTCCCTGTTCGATCTGTTGTTCGTACACTTTGAGCATCTGCCGCACTTCCGCATTCAGACGATCTTCCAGCGACAGCTCTTCCGTCATGGCGCGATTCAGCGCATCGATGAATGCGTTCAGGTCCCCGGTCAGATCGAGATATCCCTCCTGCTGAAGACGTCCGGCCATGCTCTCAGCGATATGCCGCACACGTTCTTTGGACAGGCGCACGATCCCTACTCCCGCTCGACGATGATAGTCGAGGCTTCCATGACCCGTCGCAGTTGCGTCGCATCCCCGACGATCCGCCCGACTACGTTCACCCGATCCGCCGGGACCGGATCGCTTCCCATGCTCATCGGCGTTCTCCCAAAGAAAATCGCCAAGACCTGGCCCGCTCCCCAGTAGGCGATATCGCCGACTTGCACCTTGTTCGTCGCGGTTTCCCGATAATCGGTGACGCCGGGAATTTTGAAGTAGAATTCTTCCCCCCAGGCGTTCATCGGAGCCTGAACCGGAAGCGCCGCATAGACTTCTGAGGCCGTCTTT
>JAOUEB010000355.1 GCA_029858925.1 Nitrospira sp. | reverse complement strand
TCTCCCACATATCGACCGCTTCCCTGGATACCCGATCGGATTTGTCGAACGTGGTGAGGCCTCATGGTATGGGCCTGGCTTTCACGGGAACAAGACCGCCAATGGCGAACGGTACGATATGCACAAGCTGACCGCCGCCCATCGGACATTGCCGCTGGGCTCTATCGCGGTTGTCCGCTCCTTGACGTCCGGCCGCCAGGTTACGGTGAGAATCAACGACCGAGGACCCTTTGCAAGGGGGCGGGTATTGGATCTCTCACTCGCCGGGGCAAAGGCCATCGGCATGACGGGTAAGGGGACGGACCGGATCGAACTCCAAGTAGTCAGCTATGCTCGCAGGCCTGGAGGAATGGGAGTGATACGGGTCCAGATCGGGGCTTTTTCAGATCTTGCGAATGCCAGGGCGTTGTTGGCACAGGCCCAGAGAGAGTTTGCGGGGGGACGAATCACTCAAGTAGATCTGCCGGAGGGCCGCCGATATCGCGTTCAAATCGGTCAGTTCATGACGGAGGCCGAAGCTGAGGCTGCATCGGCCCGTCTGGATCGCACGCTCAATCTACAATCGTTCATCATGCGCGATGACGGATAGGCGCCGCGAGTGTACACGCTGCCCACAAGCCAGCCGGTATTGTCCAGCTGTTTACCGAAAGCATTGATTTATCAGATGCTTTATTTGATTTGCTTGCCTGACACTATCTGCTGTGATAGATCTATGCACTGTGAATATGATGAAAAGTGCCAGGATCACTATCTTGAGATCCTCTGAAGGGTGGGCAGAGAGGCATCGCCTCGGTGACGCCAGCCTTTTTGTCAGGCCAACCGCTCTAGTAGAACGTCTGTAACAAGCGACTGCAATGGATATCCTCATCCTTTTAGGGTTGATTGGGTTATCTGCCGTTATTTCCACTGCCGAGATCGGTTTTTTCGCAGTGAATGAAACACGCCTGAGAGCTCTCGCGCAAAATGGGGATAAACGGGCTGCGAAAGCCCTCCAATTAAGGAGCGACCCACAAAAGCTGTTCTCAACCATTCTCGTCGGAGACCGGTTAGTCAGTGTAGCGATTCCCATGTTTGCCACCTTCATTACCCTGAATTTCTATGGCGGAAAGAATGTCTTCGAAGAAGCTATCGCGATCATGGTCGGCATTCTGACATTTGTGCTCCTCGTGTCCGTGGACGTCATTCCAAAGACCTTGGCCGCAAAATTTGCCGTGCCGGTGACATTGAACATGGCCTACCCGGTCTATTGGGTACAGATATTCCTGCAGCCGATCCTCTTTGTCATGGTTCCACTGATTCATAAACTGACCGGTGGGAAAGGGCTTACTCTGCCGTTGGTGACCGAAGAAGAGCTGAAAATCATGCTCGACGAGGGTGGGAAAGCCGGCGCGCTCGAGTTCGAGGAAGTCAAAATGATCAAGAATGTCTTTCAGTTGAAGGACATCACCGCGGAAGATGCCATGACACCGCGCATCTATGTGTTTTCACTGGACGGCAGTCTTCGGCTCAAGGAGGCCCAGGAGCTGCTCTACGGATCGAAGTATTCGAGAATCCCCGTGTATGACGGCACTCTCGATAACATCACGGGAATTCTTTATAAATCCAAGGCGCTCACCGAACTCGCGCAAGGGCGATCCGAGGCGCGCTTGCGGGACATCGCCCATCCCCCGCTTTTCGTCCCGGCAGGAAAGACGGCAGACGATTTGATGAAACAGTTCCAGCAGGAAAAGCGGCACATGGGCATCGTCGTCAACGAATTCGGCGGCGTGATGGGGCTGGTGACGCTCGAAGATCTTCTGGAAGAGGTTGTCGGCGAAATCGTCGATGAGACGGACATTACGGAAGAGCTGATCAAGCGCATCGGAAAAAATCAGATCCTGGTTCACGGCCGGACGGAAGTCCACAAAGTGAACGATTTCCTCAAGGTCGAGCTTGGAGATGAAGCGTTGACGATCGGAGGGCTGGTTCAGGAGAATCTCGGCCGAATCCCAAAAAGCGGGGAGGAAATCCGTATCGAGAATTGCCGTTTGGTGGTCCACGAGGCCGACCCTCGTTCGATTCGAAGTGTCCACATTTTCAAAGACGAGAAAGCGTCCGTTCCCGCTGAACCTGCCAGCTTGAATCCGGTGAGTTAGCCCGCGTCCTGCTCCTTGATCAATGCCAGAAATTCGCTCTCATCGAGAACCGTCACCCCGAGCTTCCGGGCGTCATCGAGCTTCGAGCCAGGGTCGGCGCCTGCTACCACGTAGGCAGTTCTCTTGCTGACGCTGGATGAGACTGCGGCGCCCAGCCGTTCAACCAAGCTCTTGGCCTCATCACGGCTGAGCGTGGAAAGTCCGCCGGTGAAGACGACGCTCTTCCCTGACAAGGGCAGAGAAGCTTCGACGGGAGGGACCGGTGTTTCCGTTATGGAAAGCCCCAGTTGCCTCAAGCGATCGATCACGCGCCGGTTTGACTCTTCTTGGAAGTAGGACACCAGACTCGATGAAATCTCAGGTCCGATCTCTTTGATCGCCTGAAACCGCTCTTGGTCCGCAGACATGATGGCATCCAGAGCGCCGAACTCTTTGGCCAGCACTGCGGCGATGTGCTGGCCCACCTGGCGTATGCCCAGGCCCATGAGAAACCGATTCAGCGAGACAGTCTTGCGTCGAGCGATGGCTTCGAGGAGGAGTGTAGCGGATCGTTCGGCGAAGCCTTCCAATCCCACGATCTGTTCATGGCTCAGTCGATAGAGATCGGAGAGGTCTCGAACGAGTCCGTGATCGACCAACT
>JAOUEB010000354.1 GCA_029858925.1 Nitrospira sp. | reverse complement strand
AGCCGAGCAACCAGGCCAGTCCAAGGCCCAGCACGGAGACGAAGGGAATGACGAGCGCCAGAAGATAGATCCGTTGGTAGATCTTCACAAGTTCCGCTTGCGGCAGTCCGGCTGTGCCGGTGAAGGCATACACATTGACCATCGCGACGATGATCCCTCCACCGACAATTGCCACCCGGCCCAGCGTCTGCATCGTCGTATGCATGAGTTTGCGCGTCGCCTCGTCGAACGGTTGGCCTCGCTCGTCGACACGAGGGACCGCCTCGACTGTCATCGCATCCGCCACCGCGTCCTGGATGACATAGCCGATGGGGGCCAACAACGCACTCATCACAAACCACACTTCAGCTGACAGGATGGCCGTCATCGCCTCGCGATTCCCGATCAGAGCCGCCATGATGCCGAGACTCACGGCAAGCAACCCGGCGCCCAACCCGACCAACCAACCTTTCCAGCGCCATAGGAGATCGACCGTATGACCGATGGGCATCTTGAGCGCCCAGGGAATACCGGCCCAGAATCCGAGGGCGGCTAAGAAAGAGGCGGAGAGGCCAAGGTAGTCTTTGACGAAGAAGGTTCCGACGATACCAGTGAGGCCTGAGATCCCGTAGGCCATGTAGACCATGAGCGGAGGCAAATAGGACAGCCTCATCTCACGGCCTAGCGAGAGGATATTTCGATCGATCCAGGTGAAGAGGTGATTTGGCATGGGGAGGATGAGGCTCAGGAGGAAACGACCGCGTCCGCTTCGATCTCGACCAGCATGTCCGGATCGATCAAGCGCTTGACTTCGACCATGGTCGTGGCAGGCCGGATAGTTCCAAAGATTTCTCCGTGGGCCCGGCCGACTTCCTGCCACTGATCGATATTCACCATGTAAATGCGAGTCCTGACCACATCGTTGAGCGAAGCCCCGGCTTGCTTCAGTGCCGCTTCAATGGTCTTGAATGTCTGGATCGTCTGCGCATAGGGATCCCCCTTGCCGACAAGGCCGGACGGCGTCATCGCGGTCGAGCCCGACACGTAAAGAGCCGCGCCGGCACGCACTGCGCGCGAGTACCCGATTTTGCCTTCCCAAGGCCCGCCGGTCGAAATGTTCTGCCGTGCCATTCGCTTTTCTCCTACATCACAATGCCGCCGCCCGCATGGATGTTCTGTCCTGTCAGCCAGCGGGCCTCCTCACTGACAATGAACGCCACTATATCGGCGATGTCTTTTGGAAGGCCGAGCCGTTTCATGGGAGACAGCTGTACGCCGATCTGTCGATATTGATCCGTCATCATCCCGGTTTCGGTAAAGCCAGGCGAGATCGTATTCACGGTGATCCCCCGTGCAGCCAGCTCTTGGGCCAGCCCTTTCGTATATTGTTCCAACGCGCCTTTACTGCCGAGATAGGCCGTGGCTCCGGGGAAACTCAAATGGGTCCCATCGGTCGAGATATTCACGATCCGTCCGCCGTCCTTCAGCGATTTCGCGGCTTCCTGCATCGTAAAATAGGGGCCCTTGGCATTCAGCGAAATGATCTGGTCAAAATCCTCCTCGGTCGTCTCCATGAGCGGCTTCGGCATGAACCGGCCTGCATTGTTGACGAGAATATCCAGCCGTCCGAATTGTTTCACCGTGTCGGCGACGAGACGGCGCGCGTCAGCGACGACGCTCATATCCGCTTGAACGGGGACGGCTTTCCCCCCCTTGGCTTGAATACCCGTGACCACTTGGCGCGCCTTCTCCCCGCTTTTTGAAAAATTCACCACCACGATCGCGCCGTCTTCGGCAAATCGCTCCGCGATAGCCTGGCCGATTCCATTCGATGCTCCGGTCACGATCGCGACCTTTCCACTGAGTCCCATTCTTCCCTCCTCTTCACAGAGAATGTTCACACAAGGACACGCTGTCCCGATTGATCCTGCGACACCACCGACGAAGTCACGGCGCAGGCGGTTGATTCCGACGGGCAACGAGGGCCCGCAGGTGCTCCCTCATCTCTTCGACGGGCAACCTCACGCGATCCCCATGGCCGGCAAGCACCCATTCGAAGCGGTAGTCGAGCAGCTTCTGGATCGAGTCCGTCAACACACGCTTCCTCCACACCAGGCGAGTCGGCGCCCCCAATGACTTCGACCGTGGATTCCACCACAAATGATCGCCGGTGAAAAGAAATTTCTCCCGATAAAGCAGCGCCATGCTGCCGGCTGTGTGACCAGGAACAGGAACAGCCAGAAATCCGCCGGACAGTTCGACATCGTCGGCTCCATCCACTATCCATTCGGCCTCCGGCATGGCCTCGGCATCGGCGCGATGAATGATCCGCTGCGCGCCGAAATGCGCGGCATACTTGCCGGCGTCGGCCACATCATCTTCGTGGGTCAGAAAAATACGCGCGATCCCACCCTGCCGTTCGAACGCCTCGACCAAATGTTTCACATACCGGGGCGAATCGACCAGCCAATTGCCGTCCGGATGCGCGATGAAAAAACTGTTCGCCCCAAACGACTTGTCCGAATTGAAGCCGCAATAAGAGACCCCGTCTTCGAGAAGAAACGGGAAACTCGCCATCGCGGCTTTCAACACAGGCGGATCGCTCTGCTCCGTGCCAATTGAACCGACCGGGCAGGCCAGTAACGCCTGATAGGCCTGGTGCATGTGATCGCCGCTCTCAGGCTGGGAGAAGACCGCGGAAAACTCACCCACTTCCTCAAATGTTTTCGGCGCCAACTGCCGGCACGTGTCGCAGTTGATGCAGGTCCCATCGACATAAAAGTTGCCGGCGACGTTGG
>JAOUEB010000353.1 GCA_029858925.1 Nitrospira sp. | reverse complement strand
TCCCGGAACTCCACAGTCGTGGTGACGGGTTCGCCGGGACCCATCGCATAAGGAACCGGAACATGACCTTGTGTGGAGTGCCTCGGAGTTATCATGCGCGATTGTGGCAGAAGAGGGTTGACAGGAACCGCACGGTGGTGTATAAATGACCAGCCAGTCACACATGGGCAGTAGGTCGGACATGACTGATTGGGAAGATAAGGAGGTGATCACGATGCTGACTATGGAAGAAACCAGAGCGAGCAGTGGGCCCAATGAGAGAAGAGCAGGCGAGCGGAGGATGAATCACGCCAGGAATAGTGAGAGGGGGCCGTTCGAAGGCGGAACGGCGTTCATTGAGGATACCGCGAGGGGGGATGATGATGGGATGGCCCGGGTCCGTGAGGCCGGCATGTCCGATCGTAGAGAAATGCGTAGCCCGGTGACCTTTTGGATGCCGGACGGAAGCCGCCATGCGGGCATGACACCGCGTGTGAACGGTGAGATGATTTTCATCGAATCTGAGCGGATGGTTCCGGTCGACACGGATATCACCGTCAGCCTCGCTCCGGTCGAGAAGCAATCGGACGCGCAAGAGCTCGCTGAGGGGACGGTGGTGTGGCACTGTCCGCGCCGCGACCAGTTCGAGCGCCAAGGGGGGTTCGGTGTTCGTCTCAAGAGGCGCTGGCCCAAAGGGCCCGGCCTCGTGGATGGGCCGAAGGAATCGGCATGAAAGCGATGCGTGGAATCATCAAGTGGACCATCCGCAGCGAGGGACGCATCGGACGTGTTTGGCGGCGTCGCGGGATCGTGGCGACTGAACCGGGGGCAGGGAAGGGATATGCCGGCGCAGGAATTCCACAGGGGCCGAATCAGGCGAAGGACCGACGGACGATTCGCAGATCAGGATGTGATCGGTGTGAAGCAGTAAACCCGTAAAACCTGACTCAAGGAAGAGAGGTGGATCATGACGAATGGACGAAATGGAATGATGGCAATCGGGCTTTCATTTTTGACCGGATGTGTCGTCGGCGGAATGGCCGGTATTCTCTACGCGCCTCAGTCGGGAACTAGGACACGCCGTCAGCTGGTGGGTTTCGCAGAGGATGTGCGGGAGAGGGCCGGAGAGGCGACGGAGCAGGCCACGCACACGATCCAGAAAGCGGTTGAGCGGGGGCGCAGCTTGGTGAATGTCTGACACACGGCGATTGGAAGGCGGGCGCTTGCGGCGAAACCAGCGATGGTCAGCAGAAGGAGGAGGATGATGTGCTGTCAACGTTGTAACGGATGCATGATTCGTGATTCTTTCGTTGATCTAAAGGATGACACAGGGCGTATCGGTTTCGAGGCGTGGCGATGCCTCAATTGCGGCGAGGTGATCGATCCTCTGGTGCTCACGCATCGGATGGAAACGCCGAGCGCTCCGTATCGCGGCAGAACGCGCGATCGCCGTACGTGGGAACGCATTAGGCCGGAACAGCTGGGACGGAATGAAGCGGCGTGACGGAGCGAGGGGAGCAGGAAGCCATCATTGAGTGACGCATCCTGGAGGGGAGCGCCGCCTGTGTGTGACCGTGGGTATCCTCTTGCTGAAGCGAGAGATGCGAGTCAGCAGTGAGAGGATGACAGAAAGGGGGGAGCGATGACCATGCACACTACTGAGAAATGGAACATGCGAGACAATGAGGAGGTCATTCCTCACCTCTGGTCGATTGTCCTTGCCGGCGGCGAAGGAACAAGGCTGGCGCCGATGATCAGGGAGTGGCTGGGAGAGGACCGTCCCAAACAGTACTGCACGTTTACCGGTACAAGGACCATGCTGCAACATACGGTGGACCGGGCGGATCGGCTGGCTGTTCCACCTCAGCGTGTGACGGTTGTGGGGAGCCGACAGGAAGACAGGGCGCGGAGTCAGTTGGACGGTCGCGGCGGATCCATCGTGGTGCAGCCGATCAATCGCGACACGGCGGCCGGGGTCTTTCTTCCTCTGACCTATGTCCGAGCGGCAGATCCCCAGGCGACGGTGGCGATCTATCCGTCCGACCACTTTGTCCACCCCGAGGAACAACTGATCGATGCGGTGAGGCATGCGGTGCTGGCGTCCGATTTGCTCGATGATCGGCTGATCCTCCTGGGTATCAAGCCGGATGGCGTCGACCTGGATTATGGGTATATCCAGATGGATCGGTATGTGGGAGGGTACGGAGCCCACTCTCTGTGGCACATCGGACGGTTTGTCGAAAAACCGGAACGGCATCTGGCGAAGTCTTTGATGGAGAGCCGGGTCCTCTGGAACACCATGATCATCGTGGCCAAAGTCGAGACCCTGTGGAAGCTTGGAACGAAGGTGTTGCCGACGATGATGCGCTTGTTCGAGACCCTTCTGCCGGCCATCGGTTCGCCGCGCGAATCGCGGGTATTGCGGGGCATCTACGACACCATGCCGGCGCGAAATTTCTCCATGGATTTTCTTGAACATGTGCCCCACAAGGTATCGGCATTGGACGTCAAGGACGTGCTCTGGAGCGATTGGGGGAGACCGAAGCGTATCGCCCAGAGTCTCCATAAAATTGGGAAGGCCCCGGCATTTCCCACGGAACTGGCAGGGGTTGCATAAGGATTGGCGGGGAAGAACAATGGGGGCGCTTCACCAAGGGGAGAAGGCAGATGGGCAAAGGGAATCTGCGCACGGAAGAAGGGCAGAGGGCCGCACCGCCTGTGCTTCCGAGGAATGCGAGGCTCTTGGATGAGCTGCGCGAGTCTCCTATCCGTCATTATGTGTGGGGCGCGGTCATTGTGA
>JAOUEB010000352.1 GCA_029858925.1 Nitrospira sp. | reverse complement strand
AAGCCAGCGGATACCTCCGCCGTCAGCCAGGATTCACCTCCAGGACAGTCCGGGCGCTTTCGCCTGACACCTGAAGAGTCTTCGAGAATGGACCTCCAACTTGCGCCGGTCGGGCAGGGACAGCTGCTCACGCATCGTGAGTTTCCCGCCACGGTCCAGGCCAATGAAAACGAATTGGCCGAGGTCACGACCCTCATTCGCGGACGTGTCGTAAAGGTCCATGTCGATGTGGGTCAAGACGTGAAAAAAGGCGCCTTGCTGGCGATGCTCCACAGTGTGGACCTTGGAATGGCGGAAGGCGATTACCTGAAAGCCGCGGCAAGGTTGCACGAAGCGGAGTTGGCGCACGTGCGGGCCAAGGAGCTGTATGAAAACAAAGCCGTGAGCCTGGCTGAACTGCTGCGGCGCGAAGCTGCCATGAGAACGGCGCAGGCAGAAGCGCGCGAGACGAAGAATCGTCTGGAACTGCTCGGTGTGGCGCAGGAAGAGATTCAGAGACTGGATTGGGAGCATACGATCAGGGCCGACGTGCCCTTGCGCGCGCCGTTCGACGGCCGGGTCATCATGCGCAATATCACGCGAGGCGAGG
This sequence comes from Nitrospira sp., assembly GCA_029858925.1. GTDB lineage: Bacteria > Nitrospirota > Nitrospiria > Nitrospirales > Nitrospiraceae > Nitrospira_D. Next base: position 2,191 of record JAOUEB010000352.1, on the reverse strand, counting down.
TGGTCGAAACGCACCAAAAATTCTTCACCGTGGCGAATCTGAACGATGTGTGGGTGGTCGGCAACGTGCCGGAGAAGGACGTCAGATTTATCCGCAAGGACCAGAAAGTCGACGTGGTTTTAGCTGCCTATCCGCACGCCATTTTCTCGGGGACCATCACCTACATCGGAGATACGCTTGATCCGGCCACCCGTACGATGCGGCTCCGAGTGACGGCGCCGAATCCCGATCGCCTGCTGAAACCAGAGATGTTCGCCGTGATTCGTGTTTATGCGGCGTCGAGCCCGGATGACCTGAGCGTGCCGATTGAAGCCGTGCAGAACGGGCAGGCCGGTACGATCGTATTTGTGCAGCGCGGGCCGGGCGAATTCGAAGCGCGGACCGTCAAATTGGGAGATGAGCAGGGAGACTTGGTACAGGTGTCGAGCGGGGTGCGCGCCGGCGAGCTGGTGGTGACGAAGGGGTCCTTTGCTCTCAAATCCGAGCTGGAACGGCACAAGATCGAGCCGGCGCCATGATAGCCACCCTGCTGGAATTTTCGCTGCGGCAAAGGATTTTGGTCATCGGCCTGGCCTGTCTCCTGTCCGTCGCCGGTCTCTTCGCCTTTCAGTCCATACCGATCGATGCCTATCCCGACGTGACCAATATTCAGGTGCAAGTGCTGACCGACGCGCCGGGGCTTTCACCGGTCGAAGTCGAACGATTCATCACCTATCCGCTCGAACTCCAAATGACCGGTCTGCCGGGACTGGTCGAGATTCGGTCGCTCTCAAAATTTGCCCTGTCTCAGATCACGGTGGTGTTTCAGGACGATATCGATATCTATTTCGCACGCCAATTGGTCCTGGAACGGATCATGGCCGCCAAGAATCGTTTGCCTGACGGCCTGGAGCCTGTCATGGCGCCGGTCAGCACCGGGTTGGGCGAGGTGTATCAATATTATGTCGAGGGGCCTGGCGCTGCGGTCACTGATCCAGGCGCGATCGAAACGGCGCTGACGGATCAGCGGACGATCCAGGATTGGGTCCTGCGTCCCTTGCTCAAGACTGTACCGGGCGTCATCGATGTGAATGGGATGGGCGGGTTCGTCAAGCAGTATCAAGTTCTGGTCGATCCGGCCAAGCTCATCAAGTTCGACTTGACCCTCCATGATATCTACGAGGCCGCGGCGAAGAACAACATCAATGCCGGGGGCAACGTGCTGGAGCGCCATGCGGAACGGGCGATCGTCCGAGGCCTGGGACTCATTAAGAATGTGACCGATATCGAATCCATTATCGTGAAGGAGGTCGGCGGGACGCCGGTATTCGTTCGAGATGTCGCGGAGGTTCGTATCGGGCATGCAGTCCGTCATGGCGCGGTGGTGCTCAATGGAGAGCGGGAGGTCGTCGCGGGGACGGTGCTCATGATCCGCGGGGGGAACGCACGCCAGGTGGTTGAAGCGGTCAAAGACAAGGTGGAGGAAGTGCATCGGAGTCACGTCCTTCCCGCCGGCATGACAATCATCCCGTTCTACGACCGCATCGAGCTGGTCGCGGCGGCTATCAATACGGTACGGGATGCGCTGATCGAGGGGATTGTGTTGGTGATCTTTGTCTTCTTCTTTTTCCTGGGGCATGTCCGCAGCGCGATCGTCGTGACCGTGACCTTGATCGTCACTCCGCTCATCACGTTTATCGTCATGGAACGGTTCGGGCTCTCGGCCAATTTGATGACGCTCGGAGGACTCGCCATTGCCATCGGCGAGATTGCGGACGGCTCCCTGGTTGTCGTCGAAAACGCCTATCGGCATCTGGCGCAGCATAACGGTACGACAGGGAGAAGCAGACTCGACGTCATTCTTCATGCCACGAAGGAAGTGGGTCGGCCGATCCTCTTCGGCATTGTGATCATCAGCGTCGTCTTCTTGCCGCTGCTGACGCTCCAGGGGATCGAAGGGAAGATGTTTGCCCCGTTGGCGTATACGCTCGTCATTGCATTGTTGGCCTCGGTGGTCGTCACGCTGACCTTGTCGCCGGTGCTCGCGTCCCTGATCTTGCGCGGAGACCATCCCCAGGAAACGGGCCTTACGCGCTGGATGAAGCAACGGTACGTGCCGGTGTTGCATTGGACCCTGCGCCATCGCAAGATCGTCCTGGCCGGCTCGACGGCCATCGTGCTTATCAGCGCGGCTCTTGTGCCCTTCATCGGG
>JAOUEB010000350.1 GCA_029858925.1 Nitrospira sp. | reverse complement strand
ATGCCCTGGCTGAATTCCCCGGCACGATCGTCTTTATCTCCCATGACCCGACCTTCCTGTCCAGAATCGCCACGCGCGTTGTGGAGATCGAGGATGGACGCGCCCGCAACTTTATCGGAGACTACGAATATTATCTGTGGAAGAAAGCGCAGGAGTTCGAATCGATCAAGGAAACCAAAGAAGAGCTCAATGGAAAGCCGGAACCCAAGTCCTCTGCGCCCACTCGCGCCATGGCTCAGCAGGTACAAACCCCGCCCAAGGAATCCGGCGGTAACCGGCGCGACTTGACGAAAACGCATGCCCGTCTGGAAAAGCAAGTGTCTCGGGCAGAATCAGACATCGCGGATCTCGAACACAAAGTGAAAGCTCGGGAATCGGAATTAGCCGATCCTGCGCTCTATAAGGAATTCGAGAAGTGGAATGTGCTGCACCAGGAGCAGGACGCCTGGAAACGCGACCTTGAGCGACTGACCTCCCGCTGGGAATCACTGTCTGCAGAAATGGAAAAAGTGAAGCAAGAACTGGGAGCGCCTAACTAGACTGACGCCTTGAGCGTTTCTTCGAGGTAATAATAGAGCCAGCGGTTTTTTTCTTTCGTCACGATATCGTCCCACACCACCCCGATCAAAAACCCTTTCTTTTCCCAAGGCTTGACCCACGTCACGGTCCCGTCAAGCTTTTCCTGCTGCTCGACCCGATCTGAATCTAGAAACACGAGCGAAACCGTCACCTTCTCGTTGAGCTGAAAACGGTCTTTGGTGTGCAACCCGGCGCCGATTTTGTTCATGTTGTCGAGGACGGCCGTACAAGCCCGGCCTCCACTCTTCGGGGAGACGAGTGCGGAACCGACCAGCGTGGCGCGCACAAACTTCCGCCGCTCACCTGCTGCTGCCATGCCGGCCAATTGTTTTGTTTCCCCCCGTTTCATACGTCCTAAGTATAACCGATTAGTATAGATTGTAAACCGGTAAAATTTGGCCCTATCGCTGGGGCTTGGGACGGTAGTACTGCCGGCCTTTCAAGGGCTCTGGAAGGTGGGCTTGCTCGATTCTGGCTTGAGGATCGTCATGGACATAGCGGTAACCCTGCCCATAGCCCAGCCCCTTCATCAGGGCCGTGACGGCGTTCCGAAGATGGATCGGAACCCCCAGATTGCCGTGGGTTTTGGCGTCCTCTCTCGCTTCCAACAGCCCGACATAGGAGGCATTGTCTTTGGGCCGCGACGCGAGATACGTCGTCCCATGTGCAAGATTGATCTGCGCTTCCGGCAGCCCCACGAATTGGACCGCCTGTGCAACGGACATGGCGACAACGAGGGATAGGGGGTCGGCGTTGCCGATGTCTTCCGACGCGAAAATCACCATCCGCCGGGCGATGAATTTTGGATCTTCCCCCGCCTCCAACATACGGGCTAGCCAGTAGAGCGCCCCGTTCGGATCGGAATCGCGCAGGCTTTTGATATAGGCGGAGATGATGTTGTAATGCTCTTCGCCCGATGCGTCGTATCGAAGCGCCTGCTTGCCTAACGCTGCTTCCAGCATGGGCCGGTCGATCCGGCGCACGCCATCTGGCCCGGCCTGCGTCTGCATCACCACGAATTCCAACGCTGTAAGCAGCGCTCGCGCATCGCCGTTTCCAAAGCTAATCAACCGTTGTCTCGCCTCCGGCTCGAATTCAACCTTCCATGTTCCCAGGCCGCGCTCCGCATCCATGAGCGCCCGGTCAAGCACCAGACCCAGTGCATCCTCGGAGAGCGGCTTGAGCACAACGACCAGGGAACGGGATAACAGCGGACTGATGACCTCAAACGACGGATTTTCAGTGGTCGCGCCCACAAGGATGACGGTGCCCCGTTCGACATGGGGGAGAAAGGCATCCTGCTGACCCTTGTTGAAACGGTGAATTTCATCGACGAAGAGGATCGTCCGACGTCCGTTGAGCGCCCGACGCTGTTCGGCTGCCTTGATGATCGTGCGTAACTCGGGAATGCCGCTGCTCACGGCCGAGAACGGGACGAATTGCGATGCCGTATGCCGAGCAATGAGATGAGCGAGGGTCGTCTTGCCGGTACCAGGCGGCCCCCAAAAGATGACCGACGAAAGTCGGTCGGCCTCAATGGCCCGCCGCAGAGGCCGATCGGGCCCAGTAATATCGTCCTGCCCGAAAAACTTTGCAAACTCGCATGGCCGCAGCCGTTCTGCTAAGGGCGCGTCATCGGCCTTCTGATTTTCAGGTGGATCGAACAGGTCCGGAACGGGATCGCGATAGGTGGTCATGCGCATCCTCGAGGATGGTGGAGATTCTATACGCCTCCGCACCTTTGACGCAAACCGGTGTCATCGGCTCTTGACGCTGCCACGAGCCAATGTTACGGATGTGGCAAAACACGCGCGCAGCGGAGCACGAGTGAATATCCAGGTCAATGGCATCACCTTGGCTTACGGCGACAGGGGAACCGGGCTTCCCATCGTCTTCCTACACGCCTTTCCCCTCAACCGCACCATGTGGGCGGCGCAGGAAGAATCCCTCTCATCGCAGTTCCGAGTCATCGCGGTCGATCTGCGAGGTCACGGGGAATCAGACGCCCCGCTTTGGAGCTACTCCCTGGACCAAGCAGCCGATGACGTCTGTGGATTACTCGACCATCTGGCCATTAGGCAAGCAGTCTTCGTCGGACTGTCGATGGGCGGCTATATCCTGTTCGCCTTCTATCGCAAGCACGCCGACCGTGTGAAGGGCTTGGTCCTTGCGGACACAAGAGCGCAGGCGGACTCGCCGGAAG
>JAOUEB010000351.1 GCA_029858925.1 Nitrospira sp. | reverse complement strand
GCATTTCGGGTTCTATTCCGAAAGCGGCGCGACGCCGTACAGTTTCATGGATTTCAATACCGGTGAGAATCGCGTGGAAATCGGCGGTGTTCAGGCCGTGATCTACCGCTGGAACGACGATCGAATCGATGTGTGGGTGCCCTTCAGCGCACAGAGCGGCGCCGTGAAGATCTATCGGAGCGCGACCCGGCCGAATGGCGATGGGTCCTGCTGCGCTGAGCGGGGCGTCTTGCCGATCGAGGCCGGATCGTTTACGGTGGTGACGCCGGTAATTGAATCCTACGACCCCACATCAGCGGGTCTGGACGCTTCCGTCACGATCAAGGGGAAGGGATTTGGAACGTTTCTCAAGACTGCCGAACATGCGCAACTTGCGTTGAGTCAGAAGGCCTATAAGCGGCGTCTCGATGTGGAGATCAATGAACCTGAGGCGAGTTCCACGGTTGTGAGCAATGTCTCTCGCACAGAAGTGCTGTTCAACGGCACTGCCGCGATGGTGCAGTCCTGGACCGATTCGGAGATCGTCGTGAAGGTACCCCACCGTAATCTGTATGGCATTGGGAAAAAGGGAGCGTTCTTCGACGACTTGGCGACCGGTCCGCTGGTCGTTCGGCGAGGATCCTGGGATGTGCTCCCCGACGGAACCTGCTGCACGCCGAAAAAGTGGCTGACACTCGAAGCCGGGCCCTTTACGATCGAAAGCAAGGGACTTCCCGACACCGGATACTGGGATAACAACCGGCCGGACGCGAGTACGAACCAATAATGTCTGCTCAGCAAGCGGCATGGCACAGCAAGAGCTGGGTGGCAGCTCAGTCCGTTCTCATCTTTTGCATCGTGATGCTGTTCTACGCTCAGGCGTGGAGCGAACCGTCTGGGTTGCTTGTCCAGACTCAAAAGAGCAACACGGAATCGACATTGATGAGTATCCAGTTCAGCGGGCTCCAGACCGGTTGGGCGGCGGGATCCGGCGGGACAATGCTCGCCACACGCGACGGCGGCAAGACCTGGCGAAAGGTGGCTAGTGGGACGAGCGCGCTGTTGCTGTCTCTCTTCTTTGCCGATCAACAGACAGGCTGGGTGGCCGGAGTCGGCGGGGTGCTGCGCCGTACTACGGATGGAGGGGAGACCTGGCGGCGCATCCTGCTTGATACGCAGCAACCGCTCTATCATGTGTCGTTCGTATCGCCGACTGTGGGATGGGTGGTTGGAGGGGCAGGGATCATTCTTCATACGGTCGATGGCGGCGAACATTGGAGTGAGCAAGCAAGCGGCACGACCGCCGCGCTGTACGCGGCGCACTTTCTCAATGAACGGCGCGGCACCGTCGTCGGCGCGCTGGGAACGGTCTTGTCGACCGATGATGGCGGTTTGACCTGGACACCGCAAGAAACTCAGGGCGCAGTGACTCTCTTCGATGTCGCGTTCACCGATTCATTAAACGGGTGGACGGTGGGGAATGCCGGAGCGTTGTTTCAGACGAGCGATGGCGGGAGACACTGGATCGATCGGACCATACCCTGCGGAAAGGGCTGCACAAAGCTCACGGATCTGTTGAAGATTCGATTCACAAGTCAGCGATCTGGATGGATTGTCGGCGGGCACGGTGTGGTATATCAAACTAGCGACGCAGGCTTCACCTGGAACGAGGAGAAGCCGATCGCTCCCGTCTCCTTATTCGGCCTCAGTTTCCCAGATCCCACGCATGGTTGGGCGGCGGGAGAACAGGGGACGATCCTTCATCTGCAATTAGGCCGCTGATCTCCGCTGGTACTTCAGCCGGGTGAAATCAGTCTGTTTTACACGGTCATGCATGGCGTCTTGGCGGTTTCGTCACGAACTGTCATGAATAATGTGGGCTAAAATTCTGGCCAAGCTTGTTCGGGAGAAATTTGAACGAAAGACACGGCGTTCCACGAACTGCTCGCGAGTATCAGGCAAGGTAGCCGTGCACTCGATGCCCATGGCACTCTCACCACTGGTTCGATTCGGCACGTCGACCTGGACCTACGAAGGCTGGCAAGGTCAGGTCTATCAACGGAAGTACGCCAGGACGGCCTTTGCCCGAGAATGTTTGGGTGAATACTGCCAGTATCTCTACAATGGCGAGCCCTGTTTTCGGACGGTAGGGAACGATGCCACGTTCTACCGTCCGCCCACGGCCAATCAGCTTCGTCGCTATCTGAATCAGATCCCGGAAGATTTTGAGATGTGTTTCAAGGTGTGGGAGGAGCTCACGATTCCCAGCTATGCCACGCACGCTCGCTACGGTTCCAAGGCCGGACAGCCGAACCCACGTTTCCTTGATGCGAAGCTCTTCAACGATCTCGTGCTGACACCCTATCGGGAGGCGAAATTCGAGGCACACACCGGCCCGTTTCTGTTCGAGTTCCAACGCCACGGAATGGGAACAGCTGAGTTCTGCGCAGAGCTGGATCGCTTCTTCGGCCAAGTACCGAAAGACTTTCGCTACGCGGTCGAGATTCGCAATGCCGGTCTGCTTGGGCCGGAGTATCACCGGGTGCTTGATGCGCACCGGATCGCACACGTCTATAACCATTGGTCCTATATGCCGTCGCTGGCGGAGCAGCATGAACGGATGGGTTCCTTCACGGCTCCCTTCACCGTGCTGAGACTGCTGACTCCTCTGAAAATGTCCTATGACACCGCGAAGAAACGGGCAGCACCGTACACGAAAATCGTGGAAGAGTTACCGCACATGCGACGGGACACGGTGGCGCTGGTCCGGAAGGCGGTGAGTGAACAACGGCGCGCGTATGTG
>JAOUEB010000349.1 GCA_029858925.1 Nitrospira sp. | reverse complement strand
GAGAGTTGGGTTCAGAACGTCGTGAGACAGTTCGGTCCCTATCTGTTGTGGGCGGAGGAGAGTTGAGAGGGGCTTTCACTAGTACGAGAGGACTGTGAAGGACGGACCTCTAGTGTGCCGGTTGTCGCGCCAGCGGCAGCGCCGGGTAGCTATGTTCGGTAGCGATAATCGCTGAAAGCATCTAAGCGAGAAGCGTGCCTCAAGATAAGCTCTCCCGTAGCAATATGCTACCTAAAGACCACTTGTAGACTACGAGTTTGATAGGCTGGGTGTGGAAGGTCCGTAAGGGCCGTAGCTAACCAGTACTAATCGGTCGTGCGGTTTAACATCCTTTGCTCCTGATAGACATGGTCTGACCGAAACGCATAGAACGCGTTTCGGAGTGCTGAGAAAAAAGTTCTGAGTGTTGAGGTATTTTCAGACTCCGAACTTGTCAGAACTCAGCACATAGCACATCAAGACTTATTCGATGTTCCCGGTGGCCATACCGGAGGGGCCCCACCCGTTCCCATACCGAACACGGAAGTTAAGCCCTCCAAGGCCGATGATACTGCTGCCGTGAGGCAGTGGGAAAGTAGGACGTTGCCGGGTTTCAAAATGGCCCACGAGAGCAATCTCGTGGGCCATTTGCTTTTGAAACTACGTGAGGAGCATCTTTACTGCGCCGACGGCGAGAGCAGAAAGTCGAAATCGGTTTTGGTCAAGACACCCTGGCCGGAACCTCGCACCGCGCCGGCCATGACCGCATCGTATAGTTCGAGTTTCCGCTGTTTGAGCGCGATCATTTTTTCCTCGATACTGTGCCGCATGAGAATCCGCACGATCGACACCGTCTGCTGCTGCCCGATGCGGTGGGCCCGATCCGATGCCTGATTTTCGACCGCCGGATTCCACCAGGGGTCCAAATGAAACACATAGCTCGCTTTGGTGAGGTTGAGCCCCTGGCCTCCAGCCTTCAGGCTCAAGAGAAACACGCTGGGCCGTTCGCCGGTTTGAAAGGCCGACACCCGGCCTTTGCGGGCAGCGGCAGCGGTGGAACCGTCCAGCCGGTGGTACGGCAGATGATGTTTGGCGCAGGATTCTTCTACGAGATCCAGAAAACTGGTGAACTGGGAAAACACGAGGGCGCTATGTCCCTCCTCCAGCAATACTTGCAATCGTTCCACGAGGAAACTGAGTTTGGGCGAAGGTTCATCCGGTCGGTTCGTCAAGAGGCGAGGCGACAGACAGACTTGGCGCAGCTTGAGAATGGCCGTCAAGGCGATGAACTGGGCCTGGCCTGATGTTTTGGTGCGGTAGGCGTCATCGATCGTGGAACGGACCTGAGCCACGGTTTGCTGATAGAGAGCCTTTTGACGGTCGCTCAAATCGAGAAAGACCTCGCTCTCGATTTTCGGCGGCAAATCCTGAAGAATCTCGGCTTTCGTTCTCCGCAAGATGAAGGGTCTGGTTCTGCGAAGCAGCCGTTCGAGCGCAGGACCTTCAGCCCGCTTCAACTTCGGCGTAAACTCGCCGAGCAGCCCCGGCATACAAAGGTCGATGATGGAAAAATATTCGCCGAGGTGATTTTCAACCGGCGTGCCGGTCAGTGTCAGCTTGAATCGCCCTTTCAGCCGGCGGACGGCTCCAGTCGTGTCCGCGAGAATATTCTTTACCGCCTGCGCCTCATCGAACACCATGATGTGAAATGCCGTGCGCTCCAAGCGATCGATGTCCCGGCGGACCACCCCATAGGTCGTGAGGACGATTTCGCCGTCCTTAACATCGAGTGTTCGTTCACTGCCGCTGTAGATATGGACCTTCAAGTCCGGCGCAAAGCGGGCCAGTTCCTGCTCCCAATTGAACAGAAGACTTGTCGGGGCGACGACCAGATGAGGGCCGGTGATTTTGGACGATGTCCGGATACGGCCTTCCTGCACGGCGGCCAGGAGGCAGATCGCCTGGAGTGTCTTGCCCAGTCCCATATCGTCCGCCAAACAGGCGCCGAAGCGATGTTCGTAGAGAAACGCCAGCCAGGCATAGCCGTCTTGTTGATACGGGCGGAGGGAGGCGCACACACTCTTGGGGAGAGGACGAGGAGCGATCTGTGTGAATCGCAGCAGACGGGCAAGCACGGCTTCGTCTTCAGCTGGCAGTGAAACGGTAATGCCCTGCTCGCGCAAGGTCAGCCAGTCGAGGACCTGGAGCCTCGGCACCCGGACGATTTGCTTAGCGCCCCGATCGGCCGACGCGGTTCCGGTCAGGTCGAGGATCGCGCGCAGCCGCTCCATGGTGTGGCTGTCCAGCACACGCAGTTCGCCCTTAATATCGACCAGCCCTCCCTGGCGGAGCGCTGTCTGCCAGTCGGCTTCATCCAACGTGACTCCGTCGCACTGGATCTCCGGGCGGATTTCGAACCAGTCGATCCCGGTCGCTTCCTGTGCGCCGTGACCCACATGAACCGAACAATCCCAGCGCGAGGACTGAAGCGGTTTGTCTTCATAGAGCAATGTGATCCCGGCGGAGGTGAGTGTTTCCAAGAGGGCAGGTAATTGCTGAAACAGCCGTAGCGCGTCGATCGTCATCTCGTCGGTGCGCCGCATGCCACGAAAGATAGTTGGACCGAACAGGCTGAACGGAATGTGGTACAGCAACGCCTCGCGGGCCTTCTCGACGGGCAGCAATTCCCAGCGCCCTGCGCGTATCTGTAGCCGAAGATCTTGCCTGGCATAGTCCGATAAATGCTGTTTGAGCCACTGAGTTGCCTCACTGCTGACGGTGTGCGGCCAGCCTTCCAGGGCGATG
>JAOUEB010000348.1 GCA_029858925.1 Nitrospira sp. | reverse complement strand
TCAATTCGATCAGAAACGTCGGCGCAAATCCGGAGGCGAGTCCGGAGTGTTCATAGGAGGCGGATGAAAAAGACGAATACGATAAGGATGACGGTTGATGCAGATCCGCCGCTCTCGAGGGTCGAGAGACGGAAGGCAAAAACGAACAGACGACTCTTGGACGTCGGGCGGCAGCTGTTTTCAGAAAAGGGCATCTATTGGGCCAAAGTCGAAGACATTACGGAATTGGCCGACCAAGGGAAGGGGACCTTCTATAAGTACTTCGATTCAAAGGAAGCCATCATTCGCACGTTGCTTGAAGAGGGATTGGACGAGTTATCGGCCAAGACCGAACAGGCGGTTCGGAACGCATCGTCCGACTCCAAGGTTGTGTCGGAGGCTATCGAGGCCCGTGTGGATTTTTTTCTGGAACATCCCGATTACCTGCTCCTGTTTCACCAGGTCAGGGGCATGATGCAGCTCAAGGTGGATGTGGCGAAAGAGTTGCGGGATATCTATGACGCCCACCTCCGTCGGCTTGCGCAGTTGGTCAAACCGGCAGTTGGAGCGGGTGGGGACGGCACGGCACGGGACATCGCAACGGCAATCGCCGCCTACACGTCGGGCCTCCTGACCTATCATATCCTCTTTGAAGGTAAAGAATCCGTGAGGCGCAAGCGCGGCTATTTCCTGCAGGCGATCCAAGGAAGCCTGCGGGCGATGTTGAAGAACGGCAACGGTTTGGTTGCAATTTGATTGTGACCTTGCATCCAGCGATGGCAACTCACAATCCAATCGATGAGGAGGCAGGAGTATGAGTCAGAGAGATACGATGGAGACCAAGCGATCGGAGAAGGTCGCGGCATGGCTGAAACGATCTTCGCTCTGCATGGGAGTTCTGGCGCTTCTTGGGCTTGGGCTCAGCGGCTGCGTGACGCGCGGAACCCATGATCAGGCGTTGGCTGAACTCGGCAAGGCTCGACAGGCAGCGGCGCAACGAGCGGAGAGCGACGAGCGAGAGAAGGCTGAGCTGGAAAAACAGCTTCGGGACGCCACTGATGTATCCGCCAAGGTCCGCCTCGATCGAGACGAGCTCAAGACGAAGGCGGACGACTTGGAGCGCAAACTCGAAACGGCCAATCAAGTGCTCGCCAAGCGCGCCGAGATGCTCGACGGAGCGTTGGGGCGCATCGGCGCCCTCACCGAAAAAGAGCAAGAGCTCGGCCAGACCCTGAGCGCGGCGCAAGGAACCATTCGCGAATTGACGATCAAGAACGAGGCCGAACGCGCTCAAACGGCCGCGTTGCGGGAAGACAAGCAACGGTTGCTGGGCGGCACCACCACCGCGCAAAGCGAAATCGCCCGTCTCCAGAAGAGGGCCGGTGAATTGGAAACGGAGGCAGTGCGAGCCAAAGATTTGGAAAAGCAAGTCGCCGAGCAGAACCAGGAGATCGGCCGGTTGCGGCAGTCGGTCGCCGATCGCAACGCGCTTGCCTCCGCCTTCGCCTCTCAAGGAGAGGAAGCGAAAAGCGCCAAACAGCGGGTTGAGCAGCTGACCGCTGAACTGGCGGCCATGAGTGAGGAGTCTGCCTCTCTGAAGCGTGAGCGAGACGCTCTGGTCGGACAAGTCGCCAAGCTCGATGAGGAAAAGGCCGAGAAGGAGGCGGAGATCAAGCGGCTTACCGGAACCTATCAAGATCTCGAGGCCTCATTGCGGTCCGAGATCGCAAAAGGCGATATCAAGATCAAACAGGTGCGGGACCGCCTGACAATCAACGTGGTGGACCGGATCCTCTTCGATTCCGGCAGCGCCAAGATCAAGCCGGAGGGAATCAAGGTGATGAAAACCGTCGGTGAAGTCCTGAAGAAGGTCACGGATAAGCAGATCCGTATCGACGGCCACACCGACAATGTGCCGATCTCCGCGCGACTCAAGGAGCGCTTCCCTTCCAATTGGGAGCTCTCCACGTCGAGAGCCACGAGCGTGGTCCGCTACTTGGTCGATGAAGCCGGCATCGGCCCCGAGGTGTTGACGGCAGCGGGGCATGCCGATACGCAGCCTGTGGCGGCCAACGACACGGAAGACGGGCGAATGCACAATCGGCGGATTGAAATTGCGTTGTATCCAAAAGATCTCGCCGGTCTTGTGAAGGCGGTGTCGGACAAGTGATGAGCGGTGGGTGGAACAATAGGGGGAAGGAGACGAGACGATGGCCGCGAACTTGAACAGAGGTGTGCTCAGCGTCGCTGTAGTCGTGGGGATCGCCGTGAGCGGTTGCGTGTCCAGCCGGACCCATGAGGAGACTCTGGCGGAGCTCGAAAAGGCCCGTCATGCGGCGGTCCAGCAGGCGGCCGAAGATGAGGCGAGTCTTGCCGAAGCGCGCCGAGAGAACGAGCGGCTCGCGGCCCGATTGGCAGAGATAGGACAAGACAAGCTCTCAACCAAGCAGAGTCGCGATCGCCTCACGATCACGATGGTAGATCGTGTGCTCTTCGAGTCCGGGAGCGATCGGATCACCGCGGAAGGGATGGAGGTGCTGCACAAGGTTGGCGCTGTATTACGGGAAGCAAGGGGCAAGCGAATTCTCGTCAGCGGGCATACGGACAACGTACAGATCGGACCGAGTCTGCGAGGACGCTTTAAGACGAATTGGGAGCTCTCCACGTCGAGAGCTACGAGCGTGGTCCGCTACTTGGTCGATCATGCAGGCATCGCTCCTCAATCATTGACGGCGGCCGGACATGCCTATACCAAGCCCGTGGCAGACAATGAGTCAGAGAAAGGCCGTTCTCAAAATCGACGCATCGAGAT
>JAOUEB010000347.1 GCA_029858925.1 Nitrospira sp. | reverse complement strand
CGCGATAAGCAACGCGAGGATCAGCGGAGAAACTGCGAACATGCCGGCCATCGATTCAGCGGCGCCGACGAACAGATGCGCACCCAAAATCAGTCCGGCCAGACCGGTAAGCGATTGCAACCCGATCATGAAATGCGAAGGCGTGGCGATAGATTTGGCGAAGATGAGCGGTTCCAACTGGCTGCCTGCTCCCCCCTCCTCTTCGGGCGCGCGGAGTTTCATCCTCATATATGAGCCGTATAGGAGGATCAGTCCGACCGCCGCAATGATATGCACGAGCTGGGAGGGAATGTAGATACAAGCCAAGGCGACGACGTACCCGACGGTAAAAAACGCCAGATCTGTGATGACTTCGCGATAGTTGAGGTGGAACCGATTAGTCCGTTTGCCCATCCGTGCATAGAGCATCAGCAGAAGTGCGAGGATCGGCAGCACCAATGTGCTGAGCATGAACGGCGCCCCGAGAATCGCGCCTAACCCAACATCGGCTTCTTCCTGGCTCTCTCCGAAGAAAATGGCGATGATCGGAATGGAGGTTTCCGGCAAGGTCGTGCCGATTGCCGCAAAGATGCTACCTACGGCGCCTTCCGACACACCGAGCCGTTTCCCGAGCCATTCGACGGCGTTGGTGAACAGAGCACAGCCACCCAGTGTTACGGCGACGGAGGCCATAAACATGAGGACATAAAGCATGGTGGTCACGAATCGCCTCGCAAGCTGAACCGGAAAAAGTAAAAATGAAAAAATGAAGTCACGGGTGATCTGTTCTTATGCCGGCCGGTGACGTCTGCCCTGTCTGCTGTCATAGGCACGAGAGGCTGTTTCCATGACATCCTTGAGCGGACGGCCGGTTCGATCGGCGATGTTCTTGCAGTCGAGATATTCCGGGGCGGCCTTCTCCCAACCGGCGCCCATGGCTGCGACCTTCATGCGGACGAGTCCGCCAGGCACCTTCACTGAGACGAAGCGCCGAGGAAGGATGCGCCTGGCCAGTTCCTGGATGCGCGCGCCCAGGGCCGGCGTTTCTTGGAACAAGATCTCCAGCACCGCATCGGCCTGATCTCGCGCGACGAGACAACTCAGCACCACGCCGGGCCGGCTCCGTTTCATAATGGCCGGAATCAGGGCGACATCCAGCGCGCCCACCGCAAACAGACGTTCCATTACATGTTCGTACGCTTGCGGATTGAGGTCGTCGAGGTTCGTTTCAATCTGCACCACACGATCGGTCTGGCGTTCCTCTTGGGGAGACTCCTCCGAGAGAAACACGCGCAGTGCGTTCGGCCAGCCTTCCGGATCTCGGTCGCCGGCGCCGTATCCAACCACAGCCGTCTCTATCATAGAGGCCGCACCGAACTCTGATGCCAGCGTCCGAAGCAAGGCCATCCCCGTCGGAGTTGCCAGCTCACAGCGGGGACCGTCGGAGTATACCGGAATTCCTTTCGCCAGCGCAGCCACTGCAGGTCCCGGCACCGGCAAGAGTCCGTGTGAGGTCAGAATGGTGCCGGCTCCTACGTTGACGGCGGAGGCTGTGACTCGCGTGACGTTCAAAAGATGGCAACCCAGGATACCGCCGACTACATCGATAAAGGAATCCATCACGCCTACTTCATGAAAATGCACGTCGTGCGCCGCAACCCGATGGGCCAGGCCTTCTGCCTCAGCCAGCCGATCGAAGACGGCGCGGCTTTGTGTTTTCACAGGATCGGGCAGGGTGCTGGAGGCAAGAATTTGCCGAATGCGGGATAAGCTCAGGGGGCGCTGAAACCCGCGTTCGATGACGACATCCACCTTCGTCGCATGGAGGGCGCCGCGCTGGACTTCGCGCCGGCGCAATCGGTAACCCTTCAGCTTGAGGCGCTTGAGTCCATTTACCAACTGCGCCCATGGCAAGCCCGCGCTCACCAGCGCTCCCAGCACCATGTCTCCGCTGATTCCAGAGAAACAATCGAAATGCAGATGCCGTCCCACTCCGTCCCCCGTTAAATAACCAAGCATCATACCCAAGGCGTCGCTCCACGGCAAATGGCTACCGAGGGCTCATTGACAGCCTGTGATGGCTATGTTATCCACCTAGTCAATGCAATTCAGCCGGTGTATCGGCCTCTCTATAATCGCTTCCTCGACATTCTTATGAGTACCTGCTCGTCCGTTTCAGCGCGAGTTCGCACTGTTCTGCGAGGAAGCGCGCCTATCATCATAGGACTTGTTGTCAGTCTCTGTCTCCCGCTGTTGCTTCCAAGCGACGGGTGGGCAAAGGCAAAACAGAGTCGAGCTCCACGACCGGAGCCGGAGCTGAAGGTCCTCGACGTGCAGGTGGCGCCGATCCGCTACACACCGGGGGACGGACCGCTTCAATTCTCTGTTACCGTTCAATTGCCAAGGACATTGAACGGGGCCACGATTCTGGAGGTGACATCGCTCATCAGTTCTCCATCGAAGACATCGCTTCGCTTTCTCACTCACCGGCAGCCGGTTGAAGCGCATCCTGTTGCCGGTGTCACGGAACGCCCCAAGGTTTCCATCGAACTCTCCTGGGACGGACAAGATCACCGCAAGCAGCTCGCCGGCGCCGGCGTCTATTCTTACGAGGTACGGACGAAGCTGCTGAAGGAGGGAGATAAGGGCCTTCGCACGATGATGGTCGCGTGGCCAAAGCGGGGCACGTTGGACGTAGAATAAGACTCAGCGTGACGTGCTGAAATGGGCGCGACTTGCGCGATGTGGGAAAGCGGTCACTTCTTTGGCGTCCCACCGTGCTCGTCGGTCTCGCCTTTCCCGCTCCTCGCGCTGCCCATA
>JAOUEB010000346.1 GCA_029858925.1 Nitrospira sp. | reverse complement strand
TCGCCGCGTACCCCGGATTGCTCCACGTATACCGAGATCACCGATGCCACCGACCGTTCTGCTCAGTTGCGAATCCATCGACAAAAGCTTCGGCGTCAAGCCCCTATTCAGCGATCTGTCTATCACGCTCAGCGACAACGATCGGGTCGGCCTCGTAGGCCCCAACGGATCAGGCAAGTCTACGCTGCTCAAAATATTGGCAGGGCTCGAAGAGCCGGACTCCGGCACCCGATCGATTCGACGGCACACGCGTATGGGATACGTGCCTCAGGAACCTGCATTCGCGGAGACCCAGACTATCGAGGATGTCCTCGCCCAAGTGCTCATCGACGACGGCTTAGACCCCCATGAGCATGGAGACCGAATCGCCAAAGCCCTGAGCATCGGCGAATTTCCAAAGGCCGATCAGCCTGTGGCCACACTCTCAGGCGGATGGCGGAAGCGGCTTGCGATCGCCCGCGCCCTCCTGCCTGGACCGGACGTATTGCTGATGGATGAGCCAACCAACCATCTGGACGTCGAAGGCATTCTCTGGCTTGAATCGCTTCTAAAAACCGAAGTGCGGGCCTTTCTCGTTGTCAGCCACGATCGCCGTTTTCTCGAATCCGTCGCCTCGCGCATGTTGGAGATCAATCGCCGTTACTCCAACGGCATCTTCGAGGCCAAAGGCAACTACAGCGCCTTCCTGGAACAGCGCGACGCGGCCCTATCGGCCCAGGCCGACTATCAGGCCTCGCTGGCAAATCGCGTGCGCCGCGAAGTCGAATGGCTACGGCGCGGGCCCAAAGCCCGTACAACCAAAGCCAAATCGCGGATCGATTCAGCCGGGCAACTGATCGATGAGTTGAGCGACATCGAAACACGACGGGAGCAGGGAACGGCGGGAATCGACTTCACTTCGTCCGGCCGGCGCTCGAAGCAACTGGTCGTGGCCACGGGGCTCGGCATATCGTTGGGCGGCAAACCGATTATTCGTGATCTCGAGTTGTGCCTGGGGCCTGGTCAGCGGCTGGGAATCTTGGGCCCTAACGGAAGCGGAAAAACGACCGTGCTCAAGCTGTTGGCCGGAACGATCGAGCCGGATATCGGCACCATCACGCGCGCGGACAAGCTTCGCGTCGTCACGTTCGAGCAACACCGGGACTCGCTGGACCAGCAGGCCACTCTCCGCCGCTCGCTCGCCGCCCACGGCGATGCCGTTCTCTATCAAGACCGTTCGGTGCATCTCGTATCCTGGGCCAAACGCTTTCTGTTCAAGCCCGAACAATTGGATCTGCCGGTCTCACGATTGTCAGGCGGCGAACAGGCCCGCTTGCTGATCGCGCGGCTCATGCTCCAGCCGGCTGACCTCCTGATTCTGGACGAGCCCACCAACGATCTCGACATCCCGACGCTGGATGTCCTCGAAGACAGTTTAATCGAGTTTCCCGGCGCGCTGGTCCTGGTCACCCATGACCGCTGGTTGCTGGATCGTGTCTCCACCATACTGCTGGCATTGGACGGAAACGGCCGCGCCGAGTCGTTTGCCGACTATGCGCAATGGGAAGCCACGCAAGCGCGGAACGAACGGGCCGATCGTCGGCCCGGGCAGAACCGCTCCGCCGCGGCCGATGCCGAGCGGACGTCACCCGTTCCGAAACGCAAGGGGCTGACCTATCGAGAGCAAAAGGAGTGGGACACGATCGAACAGAAGATTGCCAAGGCTGAGACTACCGTGACGACCTGTCAGGTCGCAGCCGGCGATCCCGCCATCGTGGCCGATGCCGAGGCGCTCCGCACGCGGTACGCCGCGCTCGAAACGGCACAAGCAGCAGTTGACCAGCTCTATGCCAGGTGGGCTGAACTTGAAGAGAAACGGACCCAGTCCGCCGGCGCACAACAATCGTAGCGCAACCACCGACAAGCCTCCGCGCGCCGACCGGTCATTTCACAGCACTCTCCTGCGACGGCCACAACGAGCCCACAATCATGCCGGCTCCGGCCATCACAAATCCGATGAGTTGCGGCGGCCAGATGGAGTCGGGCGAACCGAACCATTCCAACGCAGTCCAGGTGGTCACTCCCGCGACAATGGCGCAGAGGGCACCCTGCGTTGTGGCGTGTTTCCAATAGAGCCCCGCGAACAACGGTATAAACGCCGCTACCAGCGTGACTTTGTAGGTATTCACGACCAGCTTGTAGATCGTCGCGTCCGACCACAATGCGACGACCAACACGACCCCGGCAAACCCGACCAACACGACACGCATCAGACGCAAGAATTCTGAATCGTTCAACGGTTCGAGCACCTGTCGAATGACGTTCTCGCTCAATGTCACCGACGGCGCCAGCAACGTCGCGCTCGAACAACTCATCACCGCGGACAGTACGGCGCCGAAAAAGACCACCTGCGCGATGATCGGCGTGTGCTGCAAAATCAGCGTCGGCAGCACCAATTGTGAATCCTGCTCCAACAAAGCCCCGAACTTCACCGGGTCCACCAGCGTGGCCGCATAGGCCAGAAACATCGGCACGAAGCAGAATCCGAAGTAGAGCGTTCCGCCGAGCAACGATCCACGTACGGCCGTGCGTTCGTCCTTCGCCGAGGTGATGCGTTGGAACACATCCTGTTGAGGGATCGATCCCAGCATCATCGTCATCCAGGCGCCGATGAAAGGAATCCAGGCCATCAGTGTGGCCGGCGGGAAAAAGTCCAGCTTGCCGGCTGCGGACGCATGCTCGATTACGGTGCCGACGCCGCCGGCCAGCCCGCTCACGACGGAAGAAATGTACAGCAGGCCCCCCATGATCACGGAAATCTGAACGAAATCCAAAAT
>JAOUEB010000012.1 GCA_029858925.1 Nitrospira sp. | reverse complement strand
TAGTGCCCATGCTAGGTTTCCTCGGTGCGACGACTGTTTACTTCCTGGCTCGATGTGCTGCTGATCTTCGTCCCTGTGACGGGGGCCCTTGGTCTTCTGAAGGCTGACCCGCTCCTTATCTTTATCACATCGTCGCTGGCCATTATTCCCCTCGCGGGGCTGCTTGGCCGCGCCACGGAACATCTGACGACCCATGTGGGCGCCGGTGTCGGCAGTCTCTTGAATGCGTCGCTGGGCAATGCCGCGGAGTTGATCATTGCGCTCACAGCGCTACGAGAAGGGCTCCATGATGTCGTCAAAGCATCGCTGACCGGTTCGATCATCGGGAACGTCTTGCTCGTGCTGGGAGCCTCGATGATTGCCGGCGGGATGAAGTATGAGCGGCAGAAGTTCAACCAGACCGCAGCAGGCATGGGGGCGAGTCTGCTTCTATTGGCGGCCGTCGGGCTGATCATTCCGGCTCTGTTCCATTTCACCGCCGCCGATCGGGGTGTGAAGATCGAACATGAGTTGAGTCTAGACATTGCGATTGTGCTCTTTCTCATCTACGGGCTCAGTCTCGTATTTTCACTGAAAAGTCACCGGCATCTCTTTGCCGGGGACCAGCACGATGCGCATGACCTGGGGGAAAATCCATGGAGCTACCGGATGTCCCTCTCCGTCCTCGCGGTTGTGACGATCCTCATCGGCGTGATGAGTGAAATGTTAGTTGGAGCCATTGAGCCGACGGCGCACGAGCTGGGCCTCACCCAGGTCTTTGTCGGCGTGATTCTGGTGGCGCTGATCGGCAACGCGGCGGAACATTCCACGGCGGTGCTAGTGGCCATGAAAAACAAGATGGACTTGGCCGTCGGTATTGCCGTCGGATCGAGTCTGCAGATTGCGCTGTTGGTCGCGCCACTCTTGGTCTTCATCAGTTATTTCTTCGGGACCCCGCTGGATCTGATTTTTACTCCATTTGAAGTGGCGGCGGTGGCCATGTCCGTGCTGATTCTCGGATTCGTGTCGATGGACGGCGAGTCCCACTGGATGGAGGGTGTGATGCTGGTCGGCGTCTATGTAATGTTGGCAATGGCGTTTTACTTCCTGCCGGCGTGACCTTGTATTTCGTATCTCGTGAAGCGTGAAGCGCAAGTCGGAAAGGAAGTGGGGGTCCCATCTTTCTTTGCGAGATACGCGATACGCTTCACGAACGACGCAGGAGAGTCACGCCTTGTCCATGTCGATGACTTCTGTCGCGTCCCACAGGTTCTTCGACTCCGCTTCAGCCAAATCTTTCTCACGATCCGCTTCGGTTTCTTCCCCGAACGTTTGCGGTAGAGGAGGGGAACCGCCGCTTATATGTGCAGATTCCGACGTCGGCCCTGGGGTTGGGCTCGTGCGGCGCCGCTTTTTCGATGGGTCCATGTTTACCGGCATGACCAGACCTCCTCAATGACCGATAGTTTCCCGCCGGATCGTGTGGCTTGTCAACTTTTGCTAGTGCCGGTCGATCATCGTGAAGCGTATCTCGTGAAGCGTGAAGCGCAGGGCGGAAAGAGATCGTGCCCCATCTTTGTTTGCGAGATACGAGATACGCTTCACGATGCCTCTTCAGAACAATTCGCCTGCGACCGTATCGGCATACCGTCGTCCTAATGACGTGAGCCGTATCAGCTCGGCATCCGCTTCGAGCAGCCCCTTTTCAATGAGTGTGTGGATCGTGCGATGTTGCGCTGAATCGACCACCCGGTGTAAGGGGACACCGCGGAGGAGGCGAAGCCCAAAGACAAGCGCGTCTCGCTGCTGTTCGTTGTCCGAGAGGCTGGTGCGATCTGTAATCGGCAGCTGGCGCGCGGTCAGCCGATCTATGTAGGCCGTCAGATCAGCGACGTTGCCGAAGCGGACTCCCTGTACATAAGACTGGGCGCTCGGACCGAGCCCCAAGTAATCGCCGTCGGTCCAGTAGAGCAAATTGTGGCGGCAAGCAAAGCCGGGCTTTGCATAATTGGAAATCTCGTATCGGATAAATCCCGTTTCGGCCAGGAGAGTTTCGGCTGCTGACTCCATGTCGATTTGGAGCGCGTCGTCCGTTTCTGGCACAAGATTCAGGGCAATATTCCGTGAGAGTCTCGTTCCGTCTTCAATCGTCAAGGCGTAACAGGAGACGTGCGAAGGTTCGAGTGTGAGCAGCGATCGCACGGTATTCGTCCACGATTCAAGCGATTGGCCGGGAAGCCCGTACATGAGGTCGAGATTGATATTCACAAAGCCGGCAGCTCGCGCGGCTTCGACGGCGGTTTCCGTGTCCCGTACTCGTCCGGGTCGGCCAATCTTGGCAAAGTCGTTCTCGTCCATGGATTCTGCGCCGAAGCTGATGCGGGTAAATCCGGCATCCACCAGGATCTTCAGATCTGTGGGGGTGACGGTCGAGGGGTGGGCCTCCACCGTGATTTCGGTAGACGCCTCTGTCGGCCACGCGGCCTGTACGAGCTGAAGCAGCGAGACCAATTGGACGGCAGGAAGCGCCGTCGGTGTTCCACCGCCAAAATAAATGCTCTGCAACGGGCGGCTTCCGATCGAGTCTTGTCGGCGATAGAGATCGATTTCCTGCGTGAGCGCAAGACGGAACGCGTCTATTCGAGTCGTTCCCTCAGCCGTTTCGCCCCCCCGGTCGGTTCCGGCAACTTCGAGGTAGAAGGCGCAAAAGTGGCAGCGCTGCCGACAGAATGGAATATGCACGTAGATGCCGATTTCGCGCTGAGACTGCATGGTTCACACAGAAAAAGGTTTGGCGGCAGAGAGGTCTCGTTCCAGCACCACCTCGATTTCATCCTCCGGCGATTTGCCGCGGTTACGGGTGTGGACGGTCCAGCCTTTCGTGCGCCGCAGCGATTCAAACAGGGCCTTGATCATGTCCGGTTTGATACGCGCTTCCCAGGCTCGCAACCACGCATGGGAATCCTCGTCGCCCTCGTAGTCGTCCGGGAATCTGGCTTCCAGACTGAATCGAAGCGTGAAGGTTTTCTCCTCCTGATACATATGAGTCCTCTCGTTGCGATCCGGTCGGCGCGATCTTATAATGGGTGCGGAAAAAGGAGTATTACCCATGCCTATCTTCGAATATGTCTGTCGGGAATGCAATCACCGCTTTGAGGTATTGATTCACGGCAATGCGGAAGCAGCCTGCCCCCAATGTAAGACCACGAAGCTGGACAAGCAGTTCTCCGCCTTCGGTGTCGGCGCCACCGGCGGCTGGCCTGTGACGAGCAGCGGAGGATCGTGCGGGAGTTGCGGCGATCCGCGCGGACCCGGTTCTTGCTCGATAAACTAGCCGTCCATGGATGAGCCAGCTGAACAGGCGCTGCAACGGGCGATCTCGGCTATCTTGCAGTCCGACCCTCTGATCAAGCTGCTGCAGCAGGTCCGGTTAGGCCGCATGAAACCCACAGATGCCGGCTTGCGCGCTGTGACAGAGTCCTGGATGGGCATCTATGAAAAGGCGTTGGACACAGCCGGTCTCTCTCGATCCGGTCTCCGTCGAATTGATCCGGCGCCTCGGCTCGCAGTGCTGATTGACGCCGGCGTGCTGGCGGCCGATCACCCAGGCGTGATGGCCCTCAAGGCTTCCTACGATCGGGCCGTTGCTCGCGTAACCGCAGAATAGACGTATCGTGCGCTCGCTGTCTCTTTTCTTTCTCGTGACCCTGCTCCTGTCGTCGGCCACCGCACGATCCGACGACGCGGTCGAACTCATTCCGCTACGAACAATTCCTCTGGAACAACTCGACTCGCTGCTCTCTCCCGGCACACAGCCTCTGATCGGAAAGAGCGCCATCGAAGCGTTTCTTACGGCGCTGGACGGCGCGCCTCCCGATTGGGCCGCCGTGTATGGCCATGGCCACCACGATCCCGGTCACGACGAGCGGTTGTTCAATCTGAACCGGGAGCGAGATGCGGCACGCGAGGGTAATCCGGCGTTGAGCCGTCTGGTGGCATTCGTCTGGTCAGGAGAATTGTCGCGATACGATCCGGAGGTCAAGGGCTATCCTGTGGCGGTCGGACCAGAATTCATTCAGACCAGTTGGGGTATCGTCCGGTTCAAGCCTGAAGAGGTGCCGGGAAATCTACGGGTGATGCCGAGCAAAGCGGTTGCCGTTCGGATCAGTCGGCGCCTCGCCGCGCATGAGAAAGTGGAAGTGTTCGTTGTCATGACCGGTGTCCTGATTCCTTCCGAGTCGATTGTCTATGACTTTGCGCACGAGGAGGAAGGACGTGGTCTGATTATGCCCGTGGTTCGGGTCGAGCGGGTGGACTTTATCCTGCCGCCGCCCAAGCCGCACGCCTCTCGCCACTGAGTTTCTTCAAACCGCTGGGGCTGTTCTGCTTGAACAGGGATAATGGCGAGAGAACGGGATTGCTGTTGTCTTACGCGCGGGGCTTGCAGCCTGACACCGTTGCGCGATGAGGAAAGACTCTGGCTTTATTCTTATGATCCGAGGGCGAATCAGGTGTCGATGCGGCCTGCTTTCATGTTGGCGGGCAGGGCGAGATCCATTTTCGACGGCCTCGGCATGACTCTGCGCCGCATCATGTCGACAAAAGTGTGTTTGTCGATCGACACGTTGAGGCGTTGGTTGAATCGTTTTTCCTCGCCGATGGTCGAGGAGACACGACCGTCGTAATCGTGCCCGGGATACACGATGGTATCGTCCGGTAAGGCAAACAGTTTGTGCCTGACGGAGTCGAACAGCTTCTCCGCCGAGCCTCCCTGGAAGTCCGTCCGGCCATTGCCGCGAATGAACAGCGCATCGCCCGTGAAGACCGCACCGGGCAGGACATAGCTGGTGCAGCCGTCAGTGTGTCCGGGAGTGGCCAGCGCCTTCATCGCGGTGCGTCCGAACCTCAGTTCCTCTCCTTCAGAAAGAAACGAATCCGCGCCCGTGACCACGTCCTGTGCGCCTGGGCCATACACGATCTGTGCGCCGGTGGCATCTTTGATGAGCGAGGCGCCGGTGATGTGATCGGCATGGATATGTGTTTCGACGGCATAGCGGAGCGTCAGGCCCAGTTCCTTGACAAGGCGGAGGTCGCGATCGACATTTTCGATGACGGCATCGATGATGACCGCTTGGCGGGACTCGCGATCAGCCACGAGGTAGGTGCGGCTTTCCGCCCGGTCGTCGACATCCTGCACGTTGTTCACATCCAACAGAACCGTGACGGTATAGGTGCCGTTTCCTGCCATGCTATGCACTCCCTAAACAAACGCAATGCCTGCTCGCATGCACTGTCCTGGTGATAAGGCTTGCATCCAGGTGTCTATTTTAATCCCCTGCATACAGACATGTATTCAGCGCTTGGGCGTAATCTTACAGGCGAACGATTGGGCTACGATCTTGCCATCCCGTACGACAAACGTGTCTGTTCCCAATTCGTACACGTTGCCGGCCGTCTCCGCTGTCCACACAATGTAGGCGAATTCGCCTTCGACTGCTTGCTGTATCATGCTAAACGAGACTCCCGGTTTTCCAAACTCCGCAAATATCATGTGGAACAACGATCGAATGGCGTCCGTACCCTTGAGTGGTCCGTTCGGCGTGAACAAGATAGCACCCGGTGCATAGTCAGCTAAGATGCCTGTGAGATCTCCTGCGTCGAAACACTGCATGTGATGGTCGAGGACATCCTTCGTCGAGTCCATTTCTTAACCCTCCATGATAAGTGCGCCCGCCCGTGTCTAACATGACAGGAAGGCAATGTCCATGAAGTCGTTATTGCAGGCGATGCGGAGCCTCATGAATAGGGGAGCCAGTGAGAACAAGCGAGCGAGAGGGGGAGGTTATGCGCATCACGATTCACGAATAACAAGTCAAAGTGCTACACACCGTTGACGAGGACCTGTGTGGTCTGATGATCCCCGTGGTCAGGGTTGAGCAGGTGAACGTTCTGTTACGGGAGCCGGAATCGCGCTGATTCCGGCGAGGGGCAAGTTTGTTCGGCGCAGCTCATCAAACGTCGAGCACACCGGGTGGCGGGCGCCTGGAATCGTTCCGGGGCGTACCACGTGGATCGCCTGTAGGCCTGCAGCGGTGGCCGCATCCAGTTCCAACTCGACATCGGATAAAAACAGAATCTCTTCGGGGTGCAATCCCAGACAGTTTGTGATGCGTCCGTAGGATGTCGCTTCTGTTTTTGATCCCATGGCGGTGTCGAAAAAATCTGAGCACAGCGGCGTGAGGTCTCCGTCCGTCGTATGCGCAAGAAGGAGCCGCTGCGCGTCTACAGATCCTGAGGAGTAGAAGGCAAGTTCGAGACCTGCTTGCCGCCAGCGACGAAGTGAAGGCGCCACGTCCTCATATAGTTCCGGGGTGAATACGCCGGTTCGGTATCCCTCTTCCCACATCATGCCTTGGAGAGCTTTCAGACTTTGATGTTTGCGATCATTTTCGATCCACTGGCTGAGCAGGCAGGCGAGGTTCTCGTACGAAGGCCGAACGCTTGATTCATGCGCGATGGTCTCCTGACAATCCGCCGCCCACCGGCGGACCGCCTGGTCCGTCCGGTGGGCTTCCAGATAGGACGCCATGTGTTGTTTGGCGTAAGGGAACAACACCTCTTTCACGAAGGCCACTGGAATGATGGTGCCTTCGATATCAAGCAGTATGCAGCGAATCGCCATCTTAGGAGTACCTCTGTTCGATGCCGGATTGAGTATAGTTGGGGACCCAGCCAGCCCGATCGGTAAAGATCCGAATGGCACAGACCATTGGAGCGTGGCCGAGATCGAACCAGTGTTTTGTGTTGGCCGGCACGGTTAAGAGATCACCCGCAGTGCATCGGATCGAAAACACCTCCTCTTCCGGTGTTTCCGTGTGAAACCAGAAGAGGCCCTCTCCTTCAACGAAGAACCGAACCTCGTTTTCGCTATGGGTATGTTCGCGGAGAAACTTGTCCCGGATGGCAGACAGGCTTGGAGTCTCCGGCGTGACCCGGATCACATCGGTGGTTCGATAGCCGTTCTGTTCCATGAAGGGTTTGAGCCAGCGGTCATGGGCCTGCAAGACCTCTTCGTCGCTTAAACCGATTTGCGAGGATTCGGCAGGCTGATGTTCGTACTGCACGCCGCGTTCTTGGAGGAAGCGACGGATCTCGCGTTCTTCGACCAGATGGATTTGTCTATCGGGCACTCGGAGTTCAGCCATGATGCCCCACCGCTCGTTCGCATTGCAGGAGATATTCGAACACTTCGAGATGGCGCTTGGCATCTGTGAGCGTCTTGCCCCAGACGTAGAGGCCATGTCCGGCCAATAGAAAACCGTAGCAGGCCTCGGTATCCAGAAGGCGAGGTTCGATGTGCGCCGCCAATTGCGCCATATCCTGTGAGTTCGGGAAAATGGGCAAGCGAACGTCGCAGTCGTGCCGGTCGATTCCATCCAGGCCTTTGAGTAGTTCCCAACCGGAGAAGCTCAGGTGGCCTGTCACTTCAGCCGACCGGGACAGCATGGCGGCAGCCATGGAGTGGGTATGGAGGACCGCGCCGACGTTCTTCCTCCGGTAAAGCATCAGGTGGAGCAGGGTCTCAGCGGACGGTCGAAGCAGGTTCCCGTTCATCGGCAGGCCATCGCCATCGACAGCCAGGACGGAGTCGGCATACAGCCGTTCTTTCTCGATGCCCGACATGGTGATGGCACAGATTGCCGGCGCGGCTTCATCGGGCAAGCGAACGCTGTAGTTTGTACTCGTCGCCGGCGCCCAGCCCATCCGTGCCGCCCAGCGGGCGGTGTCGGCGACTTGTTCCGCGTATCGTTTGAAATCTCGGAATGTGTTCATGGCGTATCGTCCTCCCTATTGCAAGGGGCCAAGCACTATATACGGGGAAAAAGACGGAAGTCGCTACTGGCTGATCCGCCAGGTGAGGGACTGGTAGAGGCTGGTAGGGTCTGTGGCAGTGAGGTGGACGAGGGGGCGGTATTCTCCTGCCTGCTCGATTCGCAAGGACTACTCCTGCTGCGCACGGTGGACGTATGACGATTCACGAATGACGGAGCAACGCCGTGAGCGACGTGCGGGCGATGGTATAACGCCGGATGTTTTTCAAGAAAAGACTCCCGTTGCGCGATCCTCAGAACTGGTTGTCTGGTCTATTATTGAAAGAGTGGACATGCGGATGAAGAACCCACCTCACCCTGGGCTCTCGGTTCGGCATGACTGCCTTGAACCCTTGGGTCTCTCAGTTGCAGAAGGGGACAAGGCCCTCGGTATTACACGGCAGGCCATCAATAACCTAGTCAGTGGCAAAGCCGGGATTTCGGCTGAAATGGCGATTCGTCTCGACAAGGCATTTGGAGGCGGGGCGGAGACCTGGCTCCGGATGCAAGCTGCCTATGATCTGGCACAGGTGGAAAAACGTGCGGGAAAGATCAAGGTCCGGCGCGTCACAGGGATATTGGCATCGGCATAAGTCTGATTGAATGTGTGGTCGTGCGCGCCAGGCTCGCCTGAACAGGCACGCACTGAAACTATGAGTTTGAAAAAACAGACCCTGACATTGCGCTCGAAAGTTATTTGTGCCACAGCCTGTGTGTCTTGCCCTCGCTCCTTTCAGCTAGCTTTTCAGGATTGTTCGTGGGTTTGGTCGCCTTGTACGTAGCTTCGTCCGAGGATTGTTGTTCCCATTTCCATCAATGGTCTGCATCATTGCGAGAACCTAATCAGTCAAGGTGCTTATGTGTCAAGGGCGCACTTTCCCACAAAAGGTCCCGCAAGTTTTAGGAAAGGGGGATGGCAGAATAGCCCATCGTTAATTACAGTTCGGACAGCCGTAAGGCGGCGAGACCAGGCAGGGCAGGATACGGCCATCATTGGCGAGAAATTGCATGCAAGCCAACACTTCCGCCAGCGTCAGCATGGTGGTGACAGCAGTGAGTGTGTTTTTATCAAGCGCATCGAAGAGAGTGGTCAAGACAGGACGAAAGACCTGGTATCCCTCAAGGGCACAGATGAAGATGTTGGTATCGAGGTAGACCAGGCTGGAAAGGCCTAGGTGGGCCATGCATCGCCCTCTTGTCGGATAAAGTCGTCAACCTCGGAGGGAGACGCGAACCCGCCGGCCACGCTCCCGATGAGACTGCCGAGTTTCTGCGAGGGCAAGGCCGGGCTACCCCGAATGATAATGACATCGGCGGTGGGCTCGGCTTGATTACGAGACGGCGCGGATTCTCTTGAGCGCACTTTGGTATACGGCGAGGTCTTCACGCTTTCCGATGGCCACCACGTCCACAATCACCTCCTGTTCTTGGATTCTGTAGACGATTCTCACCGTTTTCCTTGCTGCGTCGTAACGCAAGAGGAGCGTGTCTTGCGTTACGACCGCGCCGGTTCGGTTTGTAATCGCCTCGTGTCACCATGCATCCTTCGCGCAGCGGAAGCCGATACCGCTGGCGCGGTCGGCGGGGTAGCCGTAGTCACGGTCTGAGGTACGGAGGTTTCTCGCAGGCTTGAGCCATGACCCTCCACGCACTACTTTAAGTAGTTGTCCATTCGGGCCTTGAGGATTGGACAGCGGCGCGTTCAGATACGAATAGGGTTCGTACCAGTCCTGTACCCATTCCGAGGCGTTTCCCGCCATGTCGAGGAGGCCATAGGGACTGGCGCCGTCCGGAAAGTTGCCGACCGGCAGCGTCAGGACTTCGCCATTGAGTCCCCGCTCATGTGCGATGTGCGCGCCGTCGCCGGTCATCCAGAAGGCTTTCCATTCCTCTCCGTTCTTGAATTCAACTGTGCGGCCGGCCCAGTAACTGGCGCTGTTGGCCCGTGTGAAAACCCAGTCGTTGCCCCAGGGGTAACGGCGGCCGTCGGTACCGCGGGCGGCCTTTTCCCATTCCGCTTCGGTCGGGAGCCGTTTGCCTTGCCATCGGCAGTAGGCGTCGGCGTCTTCCCAGCTGACGTTGACGACCGGATATTGTTCGCTGCCGGGAAGCGGCGCGCTGTGAACCCACAGCGTGAGTTTCGGTTTCTGGTGACTCGGCGCCGGTTGTCCGGTGGTGTCTACAAACTGTTTGTAGCGGGCGTTGGTGACTTCGTGGCGGTCGATCCGGAAGGAGCCGACGAATACCTTGCGCTGCGGCCGTTCGTCGTCGTAACTCACGCCGTCGTCCGGGCTGCCCATGAGGAATTCGCCGGCAGGGATCATGACCATATCTTCTGGAATTTCTGAGCTGATGGCTGATCGCTGATGGCCGAGAGCCAATAACATGAACGAGAGGGTCACAATGAACACAGGAGCAGGAGCAACCCGAGGGATCACGGTCTCTTGATTCCGCAAGCCTTGGCGACAGCGTCGCGGTAACGGAGCCAATAGACGAGGCTTTTCTTGAGGTGAGTGAGAACCGATTTCCGCAACGGCGGCGCCGTATGATTGACCACCATGTCATAGGCGTCATGACGGTGTCCCGACTCGACCAACTGGTGGGCGCGGATGAGGTCCATGCAGTCTGGTGAAAGGCCATGGTGCTGGACGAGCGGGTGGTTCCGGATGACCGCCTCGATATCTTCCGCGCTTTTCGGTTCAGACGGTTCATGGATTTCTTTGCGGTCCTTCACACTGCCTTCGACGAAGATCGTCAACACGGCGGCACCCATCACCCACTGGCGATGGGCAGACATCTGGTCGAGCCAGGCTCGGTAGGCGCGGCTGGCCGGTAACAGACGGATTCGCTCGAAGTCGTCAGGGCTGAATCCCAGCCCCTCCATCATGGAGAGAAAGAGCTCGGGGTGGGAAGTTCCCAACGAGAGGCCTCCGGTATCTTCTTCATAGATGTTTTCTGCCAGCATGCGGCGGACCGGAGCGGGAGGATTCTTTCCATGGAGACGGGCGAGAAAGACGGGAAAATCTCGCACGTACACGGCATATTCCTGTTGAAAGTGAATCTTCAGCTGGTCTTTCGTGAGGCGGCCGGTGGCAAAATGCTCCCAAGCCCAGTGATGTTTTCCATCCATGACATGAAGAAGGGCGTCGAGAAATCGGGAATTCGTCATCTGGGCAGCCATGGTCTCTTGCCTTCTTAACTGGTGCGTCGCTAGAATCTTTCGAACAAGGGAGCGATCTGATGAATCCGATTACAATCCAAAATCCCGATGAGATCCTGAATGTGCTGGCCGAGGTGACGCTCCATGGAGCGGGCTTTACGACCGATTCCCTTCTCGACTACGTCCTGGAAGAAGGGTTTACGGAACCGATTTTTCTCAACGCCAGCGGCGAAGACCCAACGGCCTTCTTCAAAGGCCAGCCGAATGCCTGGGCCATCTACCAGGTGCGCGAATGGAAGCGTGTGCTTACCATTTCCGGCGGCCCCGGCCAGGAGCGACGCGCGCGTATCACCGAAACACCGTAACCAAAATCCGGAGTGTAAAGGGAGAGATCGGAAAGTGCAATCGAATTGGGGGGCTTTTCGATCGACCGACAAGACGGTCGCCGGCGGGGTGGGCATGCGGATGATTCATCT
>JAOUEB010000345.1 GCA_029858925.1 Nitrospira sp. | reverse complement strand
ACACAATGCGCATAGAATGCCTTTACCACCGCGCCTCCACGAATGCAACGGCAGTAGCCGTTGGCTTGACTTGCTGTTCCACGCTTTGTTAGTCTCCGCACGCGGGGTGGAGCAGCCTGGTAGCTCGTTGGGCTCATAACCCAAAGGTCAGAGGTTCAAATCCTCTCCCCGCAACCAAAATCCTCTCCTTCTTCTCTTCCAAACAGAATACAGCGATCCACTCGTATCAGATCGGGCTTAACCCGAATTATTCATGACAGTTCGTCGCGAAATCGCGCATTCGCATAGCGAGACGGGCACGCGGAGCCGTGAGACCCTGATGCGTACTCGTGTAGTACGTTGAGGGGCAAGCGGCGAGCCTGCCCGCCGAAGGCTTGTCGCAGCAGCGAATCCGCTATTGCAGCAGAAGTGCTCATGAATAATGCGGGTTAAGGCTTATGACTGGCGAGCGCCTTTCGAAGCCGCTCTTCGTTCTCCTTACTCAGCGATGTTTTGAGAATGGTTCCCTCGTATTTGGAACTTCTCTCCAACAGCTTGCCTCCCTCGTCACTCCGAATCAGCAGAAAAATCGCCGACGTGCCCGGCGAGATCGTGCTTCCTAGGGCCTTGATAAAATTATCATTGATTCCATAATCGCTCAGAATTCCGAACTCGCTTGCAGCAACGGTAATGGCCCCGCCTCCTGCGCCGCCCGCGATGCTCCCCAAAACCCCTGCAAGGGGATTCATGAAGAGCAGCCCCATGAGCCCTCCCCATAACACGCCCAGCGCGACGCCCTGAGCCGTCGCGCCTCCAAACACATCGACACACTGCTTGATACGAACCTTCCCATACTTATCGCGCACGACGATGACCGCATCCTCCAGGTCCAGAACATATTCTGATTCCAGAGACCGGAGTTCGTTGAGCACCTGATCGGCGGTGCCGGAGTCCTTAAATGCGATGCAGACAAGTTCACTCATGATTCTTCTCCTTTAACGTGATTATCCTGTTGGCCTTACGCAAAGAGTACCCCCCCTGACATCTCTCAATGACGGCAACTGGCGCCCTATTCCCACTACGACACTCCCCCTAATCCCGCAGAAAACTGCTCTGCCGATTCAGCGCCTGGCGGCCGGCTCTTCGTCCAGCCAGGCGTCGCCCTCAGACTGCTCCGCCGCGGTGGCTTCCAGTGATTTGAAGTCAAAGAGGCGTGAGTCCATCAGCAGTGACGGCGCGATATTGGTAAGGGCGGCGGCAATACTGTCAGAACTGCCCGGCGATCCCTGCTCCCACTCGCGCAGAAACGCTTTGATCTTTTTCCGCTTCAGATTCTCCTGGGACCCGCAGAGGTCGCAGGGAATGATGGGGAACGCGCGTAGTTCGGCATATCGTTCCAGATCGACCTCCTTCACCAATGCCAGAGGCCGAATGACGAGATGGCGCCCGTCCTTCGAACGCAGTTTCGGCGGAATGGCCTTGAGCTTCCCCGTATAGAACAGGTTCAGAAACAGGGTTTCGACAATGTCATCCCGGTGATGGCCCAGCGCGATCTTGGTCGCGCCCAGCTTGCTCGCAATCCGATACAGATGTCCCCTGCGAAGACGCGAGCAGAGCGAGCAGGTCGTCTGCCCTTCGGGAATGAGCCGTTTCACGATCGAATAAGTATCGCGCGTTTCAATGTGGAACGGAACTCCCCTGCTGCTCAGATAGTCCGGCAAGACATGCGCCGGGAAGCCCGGTTGCTTCTGATCGAGATTGACAGCAACCAAGTCGAACCGTACCGGCGCGCGACGTTGCAACAGAAGCAGGATATCGAGTAAGCCATAACTGTCCTTGCCGCCGGACAGGCAGACCATGACCTTGTCTCCATCCTCGATGAGGCGATAGTCGCTGATGGCCTGTCCTACCAGCCGGCAGAGGCGAGTCTGGAGTTTTTCGGTATCTGCGTCCAGCTTCTGAAGCGGATCTTGCGTGGTGGGCACAACCTGCATGGGTCGGATTGTACCCGCTCCATCAAAGTCCTGTCGACAGTTGAAGACGCGCAGGGAAAGTGAATGGCGCGGTCGATTCTCTTTGTCTGCACCGGCAACATCTTTCGCAGCATGGCAGCCGAGTATGCGGTGCGGGCACAGATCGGGCTGGAGGACCTGTATCTCATCCAATCGGCCGGCATCGCAGCCAAGCCTCAAACGATTCATCCTGTCATCCGAGCCCGACTGATTCAGAAAGGCGTCGATCCATCCGCGCATGTCCAGCGGATGCTGACGCAGGACGTAATTGACCGCGTCGATCTCATTATCGCCATGGGACAGGACCATCGCGAATTCATCCACCAGACATTCGGCCGTACGGTCCCGCTCTTCAATGAAGTGTCGTTCGGCCAGGAGACTCCCGTTCTCGATCTGCATGAGGCCATCCCCGACTGGGAGCGCGATTTGGGAAAGGCCCGCGACTATGTCGAGTCAGTTGTCGATTATATTTGGAATGCCGCACCGACGTTGGTGGCACGACTGCCACACTTTTTGTGAGCGTGGACCAAACAGGCGCCAGTTTTGGTTCAATCTTGAACTGTCTGGACGGTTTTTCTCTCCCTCACCGCTCTTCTCTCACCCTCATATGGGTTCTATCCGGCCTCTTTCAGGCATCTTGAACGCCGCGTGCTATAGTTTCCTGAGTGCAGGAAAGCGCCGAGAAATCAGGATATTGGTGGCATGCAGCGCACAGGGCTAGACGCACTCAAGACACCGGTTACCGGACAGGAAGAGCCTCCCTGGGCGGCGTGGCCGGACGACACACTCCTGGATCTGCCGATGTGCGATCTCCGCTTGGACATCGGC
>JAOUEB010000344.1 GCA_029858925.1 Nitrospira sp. | reverse complement strand
CACCAATTGCATCGCGGCATTATCCACATAGATATGCCCCAACTCGACATCGGGATATGAGGCATGAACCTCAATGACGACCTTCCGCCACAGTTCTGACGATTCCAGGACGTTGGCCTTGTCCACCGACGTGACTTTTTTCCGCCGCTTGCGCGCAGCCTCGAAGGCCACCTTGGCAATGCGCCTGACCTCTTCCGTGGTATAGACTTCCGTGTTGAAGCCCCGCTCTTCGCCGTTCGCCAATTTCTCAATGCCCTTGGGCTTGCCAAAATAAATTCCGCCGGTGAGTTCCCGGATCACGAGGATGTCGATCCCCTCGATCACCTCGCGCTTGAGCGTGGAAGCATCGACGAGATTGGGATAGACCTTGGCCGGACGGAGGTTCGCATAGAGACCCAGTGCCTCCCGGATGCCGAGCAACGCGCGTTCCGGCCTGATACTGTAATCCAACCCCTCCCATTTTGGGCCTCCCACCGCCCCCAGCAACACCGCATCGCTTTGCTTCGCGAGCGCCAACGTATCGTTGGGCAACGGGACACCCGCCTTGTCGATGGCCTGTCCGCCGATATCGGCGGATGTGAACTGAAATGAATGGTGATACTTCTCTTCGATCGCTTTCAGGATCTTCACCGCTTCGGGGACGATCTCGCGTCCCACACCGTCTCCGGCAAGCACCGCAATTTTGGCGTTCACGTCACGCGCTCCTTCCTATTGCGCAATCAGCCGATTCGTTATTCCAACACCGTTTCATTTTCGATCCGCCAGGCGGGATCGACCAAGCAGAGAAACTCGATGTCCGTCGCTCCGATATTTTCCAATGACTGTTGTCCTCCGGGCGGGACATAGATCGTCGTTCCTGGTTCAATCGTCGTCACACGATCGTCAATCGTAAACCGCCCCTGCCCGGCGATGAAGTAGTAGACCTCGGACGAGGTCAGTATATGCCGCTTCGACCGTTGTCCGGGACTCAACACTCCGTGGGCAAGGCTGTAACTCAGCTTCAGTTGATGTTTGGATGGATGGAAGATCTCTCGCAGGCGCGTCAGGTCGCCGGCCAGAAATTCCGGACGATCCGCCAACGAGACTTTGAACACGCGTACGCTCCCTTCCGTCCTAACCCAGAAAGAGGAAACTGTACCGTGGGGGTGAACATCAAATCAAGTTCACCTTCTGTTCACCTTGGGCCTGTTTCGTCGCAAGATAGACCAGCTTGTTCAAGGCGCTCAAGTAGGCGCGAGCCGAGGCAGTGATGATGTCGGTATCGGCTCCATGCCCTGAGACCGTCCGGCCGTCTTCCTGGACCCGCACAGAGACCTCGCCCTGCGCATCGGTCCCGCCGGTGATGGCCTTCACGACATACATGAGTAATTTGCTCTTGGTCTGTGTGATCGCGGCAATGGTGCGATAGACGGCATCCACCGGCCCGTCGCCGGTCCCGGTCTGCGTGATGGTTCGGCCGTCGATATCCAATGAGACCGTGGCCGTCGGGACTCGATCCGTTCCGCTTGAGACGCTCAACGACTTCAGCACGATCCGCTCCGCCATCTTGGCCAATTCCTCCGACACGATGACTTCGAGATCTTCTTCGAAGATCTCTTTCTTTTGATCGGCGAGCTTCTTGAACCGCTCGAAGGCATGATTGATCTCTTCTTCGGTGAGCGTATAGCCCAATTCGACCAGCCGCTGCCGGAACGCATGCCGGCCGGACAACTTGCCCATCACCATCTTGCTCTCGACGAGACCGACCGACTCGGGCCGCATGATTTCATAGGTCGTTTTGTCTTTGAGCAGGCCGTCCTGATGAATGCCCGAGGTATGCGCGAATGCGTTGGCCCCCACAATGGCTTTGTTGGGCTGCACCACCATGCCCGTGATCTTGCTGACCAAGCGGCTCGCCTTGGCAATCTCTTCAGTCCGGATCTTGGTATCGGCGTTGTAGAAATCCTTTCTCGTCCGAAGTCCCATGACGATTTCTTCCAACGAGGTATTCCCCGCGCGCTCACCGATTCCGTTGATCGTGCACTCCACCTGCCCGGCTCCATTGACGATGGCCGCCAGACTGTTCGCCACGGCGACACCCAAGTCGTTGTGGCAATGGACCGAGATCACCGCCTGCTTGGAATTGGGCACCTTGTCGCAAATACCCTTGATCAACGCGCCGAATTCTTGAGGCACCGCATAGCCGACCGTATCGGGGATATTGACGGT
Organism: Nitrospira sp.; assembly: GCA_029858925.1. Taxonomy (GTDB): domain Bacteria; phylum Nitrospirota; class Nitrospiria; order Nitrospirales; family Nitrospiraceae; genus Nitrospira_D. The sequence goes on along the minus strand of JAOUEB010000344.1, from coordinate 613 downwards.
ACCCGCGCCGGCCGCGATGACGGCCTCGATGACCTCGTAGAGATAGGCCGGATCGGAGCGGCTCGCGTCCATCGGCGAAAATTCCACGTCATCGACATAGCCCCGTGCCCGCTGGACCATGTCCACCGCGCGCTTCTTGGCCTCCTCGCGAGTCATGCGAAACTGATGCTTTAAGTGGATGTCGGAGGTCGAAAGAAACGTATGGATGCGGACCTTCGGCGCCCCTTTCAACGCCTCCCAGGCCCGATCGATATCTTCCGGGCGGGCCCGCGCCAGGCTGCAAATCGTCGGCCCTTCCACCTCCTGAGCCACCCGTCGCACAGCTTCGAAATCCCCAGGCGAGCTGTAGGCAAACCCCGCTTCGACGATATCGACGCCGAGGCGGGCCAATTGCTTGGCAACCATGACTTTTTCTTCCACATTCATGCTGGCGCCCGGCGACTGCTCGCCGTCGCGTAGCGTTGTATCGAAAATTCGGATCATGCGTGTCATGTTTTCACCTCTGTTCGATTCGGACTGCTCAAAACGGTCGTCCGGCAAAACCGCAGGCGCACTCTCTGTGGCACATTGAGGATGCCTTCAAGCCGAGAACGCAGTCCGCGGCCGTTTTCAG
>JAOUEB010000343.1 GCA_029858925.1 Nitrospira sp. | reverse complement strand
ACTCTGGCTGGATTGCGAAAGAACCACGCGACAAACACTGTGAGCAACGCCGCTCCAACCGCCAAGACAACCCAGCCCATCCACCCCGCCAACAGCGTAACGCCGGCGGGAACCGCGATGAAAGGAATTCCTTCTTTGGCAAACGGAACACCGACAGCACGATCGACCACAATTCCTCCTGGTTCTTTCTACGAAGAAGGCCGGTCTGATAATTGAATGGATGACCGGCAGGAACGGCTGCACGTAACGCAATGCGTCTCAGCCAGTTTATACGGGAGTTGCCGAACAAGCGCAATTGAGACGTATTATTCCACTAATTCTTGGTCCGATCAACTAGCTGATCTTTTTTCAGCCAAGGCATCATTGCGCGCAGCTTGGACCCTACGGCTTCGATGGGATGCGCTTCGCCCTTGGCTAACAACGCATTGTAGACCGGACGATTGGCCTGATTCTCCAACACCCATTCCTTGGCAAACTGGCCACTCTGAATTTCACCGAGAATCTTCTTCATCTCCTGTTTGGTCTGTTCGGTCACGACCCTGGGACCGCGGGTAATGTCTCCGTACTTGGCGGTCGTGCTGATCGAGTACCGCATGTTGGCGATACCGCCCTGATAGATCAAATCCACGATGAGCTTCACTTCGTGCAGACACTCGAAGTAGGCCATCTCTGGAGAATAACCAGCCTCGACCAGCGTTTCATAGCCGGCCTGGATCAGCGACGTAAGTCCCCCGCACAACACGACCTGCTCGCCGAACAAGTCGGTTTCGGTTTCTTCCCGAAAGTTCGTTTCAATGACGCCGGCCCGCCCGCCGCCAATAGCGCTCGCATAGGCCAGCCCCACCTGCCTGGTCGTGCCGCTGGGATCTTGGTGAATCGCGAGGAGGCAAGGGACGCCGCTGCCCTTCGTATATTCGGAACGGACGAGATGGCCCGGTCCCTTCGGCGCCACCATGAACACGTTGACGGAAGCCGGCGGAACAATTTGGCCAAAGTGAATATTGAAGCCATGGCCGAACGCCAAATAGGCCCCGGCCTTGAGATTGGGCGCCACGTCTTGCCGATAGATGGCGGCTTGCGCTTCGTCCGGCGCAAGAATCATGACCACCTCAGACGACTTCACCGCATCGGCTACGGGCATGACTTTCAGGCCGCTCTGCTCCGCCTTTTTCCAGGAAGCCCCTTCGCGCAAGCCGATCACCACGCTTACGCCGCTCTCCTTCATATTCAAAGCATGGGCATGGCCTTGGCTGCCGTAGCCGATAACGGCGACCTGCTTATTGCGGATCTGCTGAATGTCTGCGTCTTTATCGTAATAAATCTTCATGCTGAACTCCTTGCAATATATGCATGTTCTTTGACGCCTGTCGGCGTACGCGCGTAGCGAAACAGGCTACTCGCGGGCAACCTTCTTGGCTTGCGCGGAAACCGGACGAACCGGTTCACGGGCCACGGCCACCCGTCCGGTGCGGACTAAATCCTTGATCCCAAGGGGCTGCAACAGATTGATGATCGCTTCAATCTTTTTGGGATCGCCGGAGACTTCGATCGTATAGGTGCTCGGCGTGGAGTCGATGACGTTGGCCCGGAAAATATCCACGATCCGGAGCGCTTCCGCCCGGTCCGCGTCCTTCGTATGCACCTTGATGATCGCCGTCTCCCGCGAGACGAACTCCGTCTCATTCAGGTCCACCACCTTGATCACGTCGATCAACTTGTTGAGGTGTTTGACGATCTGTTCGATGATCCGCTCATCGCCCGACGTCACGATCGTCATCTGCGACATGGAGGGATCGAGCGTGGGGGCGACCGAAAGACTTTCGATGTTGAACCCGCGCCCGCTGAACAGCCCCGCGACCCGGGACAGCACACCGAACTTATTTTCGACTGTCACCGAAATAATGTGTTCCATACAAGCTTACAGCTGACAGCGGATGGCTGACAGCTTCTAACTTAGGCTGTGAGTACCGTATCTTTGTCTTGCGGCGTGACTTTCGCCCCACCGGCTTGCCTCTGCTTCAATTCCGGCGGATCTTCGAGAGTCATCTCGTGGTTGCAACCGCCGGCCGGAATCATCGGATAGCAATTCTCATAGGGATAGGTCGGGACATCCACGATGACCGGCCCCTCCGTTTCTATAGCCATTTTCAGCACGCCGTCGAGATCACCCACTGTGTCGGCACGTAATCCGACTGCGCCATATGCTTCTGCCAGCTTGACGAAATCCGGCGTCGTGTCCAAGTAACTCGACGCATAGCGCCCGCTATAGAACAGATCCTGCCACTGCCGAACCATGCCGTGGAATCGGTTATTCAGAATGATGATCTTCACCGGTAACTTGCTCACGACAGCCGTCGCCATCTCCTGCATGTTCATTTGAATGCTGCCGTCTCCGGTGATGCAGAGGACCAGGCGGTTGCGGAAGGCAGCCTGCGCACCCATGGCCGCGGGAAATCCGAACCCCATGGTCCCGAGACCGCCCGATGTCAACCAGCGATTCGGCTTCGCCAGTTTGAAATACTGGGCGGCCCACATCTGGTGCTGGCCCACGTCCGTCGAGACGATCGGATCGCGATCCTTCGTCAGCTCATACAGCCGCTTCACCACCTGCTGCGGCTTGATCGGCCCAGCTTTCTCCTGTTGGTAGGCCAGCGGATGTGCCTGCCGCCAGGCCTGAATCTGATCCCACCAGGGCTTCCGAAGATCTTTTTGTTCGCCGTTCACGGTGGCACGAAGGATTTGGTTCAACTCACGAAGCACGGTCTTGCAATCGCCGACGATCGGAATATCGACGTGGACGTTCTTTCGAATCGACGTCGGATCGATGT
>JAOUEB010000342.1 GCA_029858925.1 Nitrospira sp. | reverse complement strand
TGGAGCGGGCGGGGGAGAGCTTTCGGGCGGTGCTGCGCTATGAAGCCGTCCGGGTGGCGACAGAGCCGCTCTTGACACAGGATGCCGCATTGCTGTCCATGATCCAGGTGTTGCAGGGCCGGGGCTATCGGCAACTCAAGACGCAGAAGAGCTTTAGCAACGGCCTGTATCTCGGCTCGCAGGAACTCTGGGTGGAATATCCCGATCCGCCGGAAGCCGAGCCGGACCGATCCGGATTCTTAGCAAGGGTGCTCAGCTGGTTTCGTCCGGGCTCTCGCATGGACAGCAACTCATGAGCTTTATTCCGCTCGACCATCTCCGATCCTCTTCGAGCATGAGTTCCTCCGATTCTTCTCCCACCCTCAGTCCTCAGCCCTCAGTCCTCAGCCCTTCGGATCACATGAGCCGTCCGCGTCTCCCATCCTGGTTCAAAGTCGAAGCCAAAACCGGTCCGGACTATCTGGACATCAAACAGACGATGGAGCGGCTCAATCTCCACACCATCTGCGAAGAGGCCCGCTGTCCGAATCGCTGGGAATGTTGGAACGCTCGCACCGCCACCTTTTTGATCCTTGGCGATATCTGCACCAGGAGGTGCCACTATTGTTCTGTCGAAACTGCCCGCCCGTTAGCCGTGGATCACGGAGAGCCTCGGCGTGTAGCTGAGGCCGTGCAGGCCTTGGGGTTGCGTCATGCTGTGATCACGTCGGTGAATCGGGACGAGCTGGCCGATGGCGGCGCAGCTGTCTTCGCCGAGACGATCCGGCAGACGAGACGGCTTAGCCCAGGCTGTACGATTGAAGTCTTGATCCCTGATTTTGAAGGGAACGGGGACGCGCTGGCGGCTGTGTGCTCCGAGCGACCGGAGATTCTGAACCACAACATCGAAACAGTCCGGCGGCTATTCCCGGCGATCAGGCCACAGGGGAAATATCAGCGATCGATTGAGTTGCTGGCCAAGGCCAAAGAGCTTGGCATGACGACCAAGTCCGGTTTGATCGTGGGGATGGGGGAGACTCTCGACGAGGTACGAGAGGTAATGCGAGATCTGCGGGCGGTCAATTGTGACATCATGACCATCGGCCAGTATCTTCAACCGACGAAGGAGCATCTGCCCGTCGCTCGGTTCTACCATCCGGCTGAGTTTGCCGCGCTGAAAGACGAAGGCCTCGCCATGGCCTTTGCTCATATCGAATCAGGCCCGCTGGTCCGAAGCTCGTATCACGCCGAACGGCAGGTCGTCCATGCCGTGTAGCGGACAGTCATGAGCCACAACGTCGTCATTGTCAGCGCTCACCCGGATGACATGGAAATCGGGATGGGTGGAACCGCCGCAAAACTGGCCGAGTCGCAGGCTGCGGTGATCTCGGTGGTGATTACGAATGGAGGCCGGGCGTCGAATCCCTTTGGTTGGACCGAACAACGGATGGCGGAGGTGAGACGTGAAGAGGCGCTCTGCGCCGCCAAGGTGCTGGGCGTACAGGAGGTTCTTTTTCTCGACCAACCGGACGCTGCGGAGGAGATCGACGTTCACGCCGTCAAACAGAAACTGGTGGGGCTGCTTACGCGTCTACAGCCGGTGGAGGTTTATACGTTGGACGAGGAACTCGACCGGCATCCGGCCCATCGGCTGGCCGGCAGGGTTGCGAGGGACTGTGTCATTGAGTCAGGCATGATTCCGGCCGCCGGTCTCTGGGCGTACGAAATCTGGGGCCCGCTTGCGACGTGGAACCGGCTGGAATATATCGACGACTACGTAGCGAAAAAGATGCTGGCGATTGCCGAGCATCGCAGTCAGGTGGCGACGATCCCCTATGGAGAAGGAGTGCTGGGATTGAACCGCTGGCGCGCCGTGTTCGCCGATCCCAAAGCCGGCGCACCAGCCGGCGTCTACGCGGAAGTCTTTCGACGGGTTGCGCTTTCGCCTGTTTCGAGATGACTGTTCCGATTGCACGCAGAAGATAATCGTCATGCCGGCTCTCATTGGTGAGAACGAACCGCGAGTGTATTAGGCTGCAACCGCTTCAAGCTTACCGGGCTTGATGCGCGATTCTGCTGCGGCTCCGATTGTTACAATTCTGGATTGCAAGACGCGCCTCCATGGTGCGCACGTCCTCATCCTCTCAGTTCTTTCCCCCTGCCCCTCTCAAACAGATTCGGTCATCCATTTGTCGTCCCCGCTGAGTTCATGATCAGACCGCCTCTTATGCCGGAAGAAGAGTCTGTCGATAAGGGTAGGCCAAGCGGTGTCACGAGGAGGGAGCCATGAACAATCAGGTAACCAGTTGGAACCGAGTCAGCCAATTCTCTTGTTGCGAGATCGATGCTGTATTGATGGGGTGCGCTGCGTTGCTGCTGAGTGCATGGTGCCTGACGGGATCAGTGGATGCGGCCGGTTTTGATGATGGTCCGCGCGAAGAGTATATCCCGGTGTTGTGTGTCACCATGGAGGAAGCCCTCACTGGAAAAGTCATCAGGGGGAAGGTCATCTTTATTTTTGATGCTATTTACGACGCGAGATGACGCCGGTGGGCTCGACGTTCATTTTACGGTAGGGCCTGGCCGGTTCTCACCGATGACGCAAATTGCTGCCAAACAGGCGATCGCAACCACAGCGCGGGCGCTCGGCCTGTCTAGCGATGCTTGGAGCGTGGGACTGGGGGCACTCGACCCGGGCCTCATCATCACTGGTCCCAGTCTGTCGGCTATGGTTGGTCTCGCGGTTGCGGCCATGGCAAAGGGGGAATCGATTCCTCGGACTCGTGTGATCACGGGCACGATCACTTCGGACGTTCATATTGGGCCGGTCGGCGGGGTGGGACTGAAAATATTGGCTGCCAGGCAGGTTG
>JAOUEB010000341.1 GCA_029858925.1 Nitrospira sp. | reverse complement strand
TCCGGGCCGTGTCCGATTCAAAGTCTGGGCGCCGTTCGCGCGAAAGGTTGCGGTTGAGTTGGTGAGCCAGGATCGGACGGCCATTCCGATGCAACCGGCTCCGCAGGGATATTTCGAGGCCATCGTAGAGGAGGTCGATCCGCGCGCGCGCTACCGGTATCTGCTGGACGGAAAGCAGGCTAGACCGGATCCCGTGTCCCGATTCCAGCCCGATGGGGTGCATGGTCCTTCGGCCGTCATTGATCCCGACTGCTTCACATGGACGGATGGGGGGTGGCGGGGGCTTCCATTGAATGACCTGATCATCTACGAGTTGCACGTCGGGACCTTCACGCACGAAGGGACGTTCGAGGCGATTATTCCGCAGTTACCGTACTTGAAAGAGACGGTGGGCATCACTGCCATCGAACTCATGCCGGTTGCCCAATTTCCAGGAGGGCGAAACTGGGGCTACGACGGGGTCTATCCCTACGCGGTTCAATCGACCTATGGGGGTCCAAACGGATTGAAGCGGTTCGTGGATGCCTGTCATGCCAACGGACTGGCCGTCGTTCTGGACGTCGTCTATAACCATCTCGGCCCGGAGGGGAACTATCTGGGTGAGTTCGGCCCGTATTTCACGGACCGGTACCGAACGCCGTGGGGATCGGCCATCAATTACGACGGGCCGGACAGCGACGCGGTCCGGCAATACGTGATCGACAATGCCCTCTATTGGATCACCGAATATCACATCGATGCGCTCCGGCTGGACGCGATCCACGGTATCTACGATTTCAGCGCGACCCACGTATTGAAAGAACTGTCCCTGGCCGTGCATGTGCAGGCCGCGCAACTCAACCGGCAAGTGCTCGTGATCGCCGAAAGCGATCTCAACGATGCGCGGGTCATCGAGCCGCCGGCGCAGGGGGGCTATGGATTGGATGGGCAGTGGAACGACGATTTTCACCATGCCCTGCGGGTGGTGCTCTCGGGCGAGCAGAAGGGATACTACGAAGATTTTCATGGGATCGCCGACCTGGCCGCGGCGATTCGCGAGGGCTTTGTCTATAACGGCCGGTATTCCGTCCATCGACGGCGCCGGCATGGGAATGCCTCGTCGCATTGCCGCCCGTCCCAGTTCGTTGTGTTTTCACAGAATCACGATCAGATCGGGAACCGCGCAGTGGGGGATCGGCTGAGCACTCAACTTCCCTGGGATGCGCTCAAAGTGATCCGCGCCCTGGTGTTGTTGTCGCCCAACGTTCCGCTGTTGTTCATGGGTGAGGAGTACGGAGAGACGGCGCCCTTTCAATATTTCATCGAGCACGGTGATCCGGACTTGATCGAGGCGGTGCGGCAGGGCCGGCGGCGGGAATTTGTGCACTTCGGATGGAACCCGGACGACATTCCAGACCCACAGGACCAGGCGACCTTTACGCGAAGCCGGTTGAATCGCGACCGACTCGATGATCGGCAAGCATCGTTGCTGCGATGGACCCATGCGCTGATCCGGCTGAGAAAAGAAGAGCCGTCGTTGGGCGCCGGTGACGGCCAGGGTCGGCGTCATCGGGTGTGGACGTTCGAGGAGGAACAGGTGCTGGTGGTGCATCGCTCGGCGCAGGATGGCGCCGCATCGCTGCTGGTCCTTGGATTCAACAAGTCGCCGGTCACCGTGACATTGGGCGAGCCGCAGGGCCAATGGCGGTTACGGCTTGACTCCATGGGCAAGGAATTCGGCGGGACCGGTCAGGATTCGATACCGACGCATCTGGTCATCTCGCCTCAAGGGACGTCGGTGTCGGTTCCGGCCTATGGCGCAGCCGTCTTCATTTCTTCCTGAACAGAGCGTATTGCCAACGCGGGAAAGGGTCTGCTGCTGCCCGCTTTCACCCTGTAGGATCTGCTATCAGAGGAGGCTTGTATGCCGGTACCATATTTCGACAGATACCTCGATCGGACGATCGAATGGCTCGCGACATCCGGTTTGCGGGTGATACTGATTGCCATCGCCATCATCGTACTGTTGGCATTGCTCAAGCGCGCGGTCGCGAAGCTTCGCGGTCTCTTGGAAGGCACGCTTCCCGGTCCGGCTCAAGTCAAGCGCGCGCATACCTTGACGCATATTGTGCGGGATGTGGCGCGGATCGTCATCTTCTTCGCCGGGGTCATGATGATCCTCTCAGAGGTCGGCATCGATCTGAAACCCTTGCTGGCTGCGGCCGGCCTTGGCGGATTGGCTATCGGGTTCGGTGCGCAAAGTCTGGTCAAGGATTTGATTTCTGGATTTTTCATCCTCCTGGAAAATTCCGTCCGGGTCGGGGACGTCGTCGAGGTGGCAGGGGTCGGCGGACTGGTCGAAGAAATCGAGCTGCGCACGATCAGGCTGCGCGACTTGTCGGGCAATGTCCATGTGGTGCCCAACGGCGTGATCGACAAAGTGAAGAACATGACGAAGGAGTACTCCTACTATCTGTTCAATATCGGCGTCGCGTACCGAGAAGATGTCGATGAGGTGATGGCGGTCCTGCACGAGATCGCCGAGGAATTGCGCAGTGATCTCCAATTCAAGGACGATATTCTCGAACCGCTGGAAATGTTGGGGGTGGATCAATTCGCCGATTCGGCGGTGATCATCAAATGCCGGATCAAGACTCAGCCGATCAAACAGTGGCGGGTCGGCCGGGAGATGAATCGGCGGATCAAAAATACCTTCGATGCCAAAGGGATTGAAATCCCATTCCCGCACCACACGATCTATTGGGGCGAGCCGAAGCAGGGGACCCCGCCGCCATTGTATGTGGCCGGATTGCAACAGGCGCAACCGGCTTCGAACTGAATGGTGTCGCGTGCCGCACAGGACAAATAAGGGTGAAG
>JAOUEB010000340.1 GCA_029858925.1 Nitrospira sp. | reverse complement strand
TCCATGCGAAGATGGCTTTCAAGAATAATCCGAACAATCGCTGTCGCATGCCGTCTGAGCGCAAAGGGATCTTCCGAACCGGTCGGCACGATGCCGACGTGGAAAAACGCGGCGATGGAGTCCAGCCGATCGGCGAGGGAAAGGATCTGTCCCGCTGGCGTCTTGGGCAATTCCCCTTCAATCGCCTTGGGAAGATATTGTTCGCGAATGGCCTGGGCCACTGCGGCCGATTCTCCATCGTGAAGGGCGTACTCGCCGCCCATGATGCCTTGCAACTCCGGAAACTCGCCCACAATGCCGGTCAGAAGATCGGCTTTGGACAACGACGCTGCCCGATCGCAAACCAGCCGCAGTTCATCGTGCCCAGGACAGAGGTGAGCGGCAATGAAGCCAACCAGTTTTTTCACCCGCCCCTGCTTCTGCGCCATGGTGCCGAGCTTCTGATGGAACGTCACGCCGGCGAGTTTCTTGCCCCGCTCCTCCAGTTTGATCTTCCTGTCTTCATCGAAAAAGAATTTGGCGTCTGCCAATCGCGCCGCCAGCACTCGCTCATTGCCTTCGCGAATGAGGGACATGTCCTTGACGCGGTTGTTGGCGACGGCGATGAAATGAGGCGCCAACTTGCCGGTCTGCTTGTGCCGCAAGGAAAAGAACCCCTGGTGTTCCTTCATCGAGGTGATCAGGATTTCTTCAGGCACGTCCAGATAGGCCTCCTTGAATGACCCGATGATGGACGAAGGCTGCTCCGTCGTGTACACGGCCTGGTCAAGCAAGGCCCCATCTTCATTCAGCAGGAATCCCGTCTCGCTGCAAATAGCAGTGATCTGCTCTTCAATCAACTGACGGCGGCGTTGCGGATCGACGATGACGCCCTGACGCTCCAGAGTGGTCACATAGGAGCCGGCATCCCGCACCGGCAGCCACTTTCCCCCGCCTAAGACGCGATGGCCTCTGGTTCGATCAGACGCCTTGATCCCAGCCACTTCAATGGGAAGCACCGAGCCTCCATACAGCGCGAGCACCCATCGGACCGGACGGGCAAAACGTACGCCGGTCTCGTTCCATTTCATCGCTTTGGGAAACGTCATGGCTGACACCAGGCGTGGCAGCGCATCGGTCAGCACGGACGTGGCCCGCCGCCCTTCCTCATGTTTCACCGCGAAGAGATACTCGCCTTTCGGCGTCTGGCGGGTCTGAAGGCTCTGGACCTCGACGCCTTGACCGGCGGCAAATCCCATCGCTGCCTTAGTCGGCTGGCCGGCTTGGTCGAACGCCACGGTCTTCGACGGCCCCATCGTTTCTTTGACGATGGAAGTTTGCCCGGTTGCCAGACCCTCGACCACCACGGTCAGCCGACACGGGGTGCCCATCGTGCGAATAGATTGAAAGACCAGCCGTTGGTCTCGGAGCAGCCGTTCAGCGGATTCCTTGAGCGATGCCAGCGCGGGAACGATAAACTGGTACGGCAGCTCTTCAACGCCGATTTCAAGCAGCAACTCGGCAACAGCCGGCGCAGAAGTTCGGACGGTCTTTTTCAGCTTGGCGCCCGGATGCCCTGCCTTCTTACGCGTAGCCATAGTCTGCTACTTTCGGCCTGCTCGGACTTTCGAGCCCGACCCGCCTGATTTCGCGACACCGCGCTGCCCCGCGCGGTTCAGCAACGGATGACCCATGGCTGCCCGCTCTTCAATATAGCGCTCGGCGCACTGCCTGGCGAGGGCCCTCACTCTGGCGATATAGCCGGTCCGTTCGGCCACGCTGATGGCGCCGCGCGCATCCAACAGATTAAATGCGTGGGAAGACTTGATGCAGCAGTCATAGGCCGGTAGCGTCAGGCGCTTGTCGCTCCGGCTCAGCAATCGTTGGCACTCCTCTTCATACGACTGAAACATCCGCATCAGCATCGGCACATCGCTCTCTTCGAAGTTGTACCGAGACCCTTGCACTTCGGTTTCATGGTGGATATCGCCGTAGGTGATTGCGTCGGTCCAGGCCAGATCGAAGACGTTGTTCACTTCTTGCAGATACATGGCGATGCGCTCAGTGCCATACGTGATCTCGCCCGTAATGGGACTCAATTCGATGCCGCCGATCTCTTGAAAGTAGGTAAACTGCGTGATCTCCATCCCATCCAACCGCACTTCCCATCCCAGCCCCCAGGCGCCCAAGGTTGGTGATTCCCAGTCGTCCTGAATGAAGCGGATGTCGTGCTGTTTTGGATTAATCCCTAGCCGGGCCAGACTTTCCAAATACAGCTCTTGGATATTGTCTGGAGCGGGCTTCAGCACTACTTGATACTGATAGTAGTGCTGCATGCGGTTTGGGTTCTCCCCGTAGCGCCCGTCAGTGGGACGGCGGCAAGGTTGCGCATAGGCAGCGCGCCAAGGTTCCGGCCCCAGCGACCGGAGAAAGGTCGCTGGATGGAAGGTGCCGGCGCCCATCTCCATATCATACGGCTGGTGAATGACACAGCCATGATCGGCCCAAAATCTGTGTAAGGTGAGGATCAAATCTTGAAAATTCACGGAAGGTCCAGCCTGGATGGGATACAGACACGGATATTATTCGGTCTCACGAAACGAAGGCGCAAGCTAACAAGAATGCTTTTCCCCTGTCAAGCAACATTCCCTCTGCGATCAATAGTTTGCAAATGACTCTATTCGATGCAGTCGCATAATTGGAACCTATTTATAATAGTAGTGGAAGTGTATCAATGTCTGGGATACATCCGGACTTGACGGGAGAGAACAGCTTGGCCTATGTGTACTGACCCACACATGATGAGACTCTCCCGAACGAATGAAACTATCGAAGAAGAGTGCGTATGGGCTCCGAGCCCTTCTTGAGCTGACGCTGGCCCATGGAT
>JAOUEB010000339.1 GCA_029858925.1 Nitrospira sp. | reverse complement strand
TTTCGTGAACCCCTGCGTCTCAACCGTTCAGCAGATCATCACGGAGTTGCGGACCACGACAAGCGCTGAACGAGGCGGACGGGCGCAGGATGAAGGCCGCGGGATGGAAACGCTCCGCAAGCTCGGACATATGTAACCCGCTGGCGTTTCGCGCCGGCTGCTCCCTGTCCCCCCGCCTCCCGACCCGCGGCAGTCCTCGACGACAGGCTATTGGAGCGAGGGCTACGTGCAGGCGTGCACAGGGCGTGTGTGGCCGCACTGGTTCCTCAGTACATGGAGGCACTCTCGTTGGTGGCGTGATCAGGTGGGTGCGTGACTTCTCCTTGTTTACGAGGCACTTACGATTCACCATTGAATGAATACTTGGTCTCGGCCTTCTTCTTGCTGTAACGGTCGGTAGAGGCATACTCGAAGGAGGGGCTGTGAACGAGATCTTCTCCGCCAGCCATTGAAACCTTGTAGCTGTTGAGCATGACAGGGATCGAGCGGAACTTCTTAGATCAAGGGCTGCTCGCGTCCAGACATAGGACACTTTCCGCCGGATTCTATCGGCCAGTTCAACCTGTTCTTCGCATGCTGGATCACTCCCGATGACACCGTATGAAGCAGAAACAGCCGTAGCGACACCAAGCAACGAAGTTGAAGAGACTGTGAGTACCCCGCCTGTTGATAGGGGGCCAGTCGCTGTGCCTGCTTCTGCCGCTTTCCAAGCGCAATATGCCGGACGTGATATCGCCGCCGGACTGATCGCCGGGTCCATGGCGATCCCATTGACGGTAGGTATCGCTCTGATGTCGGAGTATCCCATCAAGGTCGGCTTGGCGACAGTCGCGTTTGCCTGCTTGATCGGGTGGATCAACGCCTGGTTCCGACCAGGCAACTATATCGGATGTCCGGGAATCGCCGCGGGTCTGGCGCCGGTATTAGCGGTGGGTGTGGCAAGCTTTGGCTTAGAGAATATGGCCTTCGCGATTTTCCTCACGGCGACCATACAAGCCGTCATTTGGCGATTCAACTGGCAACGCTACATTTTGGTTGCCGTGCCGGTGTATCTCGTCGAAGGGCTGCTAGCGGGCGTAGGCCTGAAGATCGCTCTCAAGTTTCTTACCTTTGCCTATGAGCTGCCTGCGGGACTGGAAGCCCCCGATTCCTTCTGGAACGGCGCGCGTATCCAGATCATTCTGATCTCCGTGGTGGCTTATGGGGTCTTCGTCGCGCTCTTTTTACAGTTCAAGAAGACGCAGCCCGCCATCCCCTATTTCGTCCTGATCGCAGCAGGAACGATCCTCGCTCAATTCATCACGGTGCCCATGCTGTCCATGGAAGATACGGAGCTCAAGCTCGGGCTGCCGATCCCGCACTTCGACAGTGCGTTGACATTTCTCTACATGCTGGGATTCGCGGTGATGTTGGCGGTGATCGACGTCATCGAACAGGTCATGAGCAATGCCGCGATTGAAAAGATCGATCCGCTCAAGCGCAAGTGCAACAGCAACAACAGCCTGCTGGCTATCTGGATTGCCAATATGGGGTCGAGCTTCTTCGGCGGCATGACCAATCTGGACGGTCTGGCAAAAAGCACCACCAATCGCTTAGCCGGAGCCTATACCAAGTTTTCCGTCCTGATTATCGGTTGTGTGGTGACCTTCTTTACATTCAACACGCACTCGCTGGAATATCTGCCGAAGTTTGCGCTGGCAGTGATCATGATCTTCACGGGCTGGAAGATGATCGAAGGCCTCATCCATGTGACGCATCACGGTCCCTATGCCATGATTCTGGCTATTTTATGTGGTGTGCTGGTCTTCAAGGTGGGAATTTTTGAGGGTTTGTTGATTGCCCTGGCCGTGCACGGGGGTGTGCACTACATGATGTATGCTAATCTCGATAAAATGCCTGGAAGAGATATTGTCAGGCGGTATATTGATGACCTCAAAAAGAGCGACAGCGGCGATATTACCTAACCAACCTGTCTCATACTGATTGCGCGGTATCGACTTGAGGGAAGGGCAGGGGATAGCCGTGTCCTTCAGGGGCACATCACACTCGTAAGAAGGCGTATCGTTATGTTCAAGAAAATTATGATAGCGATCGACGGCAGCGAGATTGCCAGGGAGGCGTTGATGGAAGCGGAGCGTATGGCCCTCTCCCATCATGCGATGCTGCGCATTGTCTACGCCGTGGCCGATTCAGACGAGGCTGATCAGCAGGCCGGCCTCAAGCTGTTGGAGCAGGCCAAGTCCGCTGTCGGCGATGGCTTGGTCGTGGAAACCCGCGTGTTGCACGCCGAAGCCCAATATGGCCTGAACGGTATTGCAGAAGCCATCGCCGGTGCGGCGAATGAATGGGACGCCGACCTCGTGGTGGTGGGAACGGCGAATCGTCGCGGGTTAGAACGTTTCGTGATCGGTTCAGTAGCGGAACAGTTGATCGCCAAGATTGACGCATCCATTCTCGTGGTTCGTCCATCTTAAACAGTCGAGTGACGAGCCCGACTGCCAGACACGGGCTATTGGAATAACAACCGTCCTGATGCCAGCACAAGCCAATAGCGACGGAGAGAGATGCCAGTGACGAATCATGGCGGGTGGTGCATGCTGTTGAACGCCACGACGAAAGCACTGTGGCGTCATCGCATATCGGATTCTCCGGGTGGTCATCGCGATGGCGGGCGCTAAAGTACTTCCAGCCTCCCGCCCTGACTCGATTCGGTTGGCCGGAGCAATCATCCGAGAGGGAGGCCTCGTCGCTTTCCCGACGGAAACAGTGTATGGGCTCGGGTGCGATGCCCTGAATCCCGACGCAGTGGCTCGTGTTTTCGAGGCCAAGCAACGGCCATCGTTCGACCCCCTGATCGTGCATATTGCCGATCAAGCGGCG
>JAOUEB010000338.1 GCA_029858925.1 Nitrospira sp. | reverse complement strand
CCTTGGCCGCTTGACCCTGCCCCCTCTTGTTGGCCCTTTCTTTTCTATTGTGCGCGTATTCCCCAAGGCTTCTGAAGCCTCAATCTGTTTGTAACATTCACATCTCCCATTCGATCAACTCTCATGATTCAGTGGGTTAACCTCCAATACCTCTTGAGTCGGCGTCCAAACCACCCGAAAAGATGGCACATACGACCTATGCAGGGCGAGTCGATTCTGAGCCCGCTTGGTTGATTTGTCGGCTGGTTAGGAGCATCGTAACGCCTATTTCTCCTTAATCAGCTCTCTCCATGAAGGGTTTGCATGGCCGACACAGCTCGGAAATCCACCGGTTCTCAGCCGCCGCAACCGGCAGAACACCAACGTCTGGAAGAAGACGCCCGCCGAACAGCACATTGGAAACGGTGGGGGCCCTACCTCAGCGAGCGCGCATGGGGAACGGTGCGTGAAGACTACAGCCCGCACGGCGCCGCCTGGGAATCGTTCCCTCACGACCATGCTCGCTCACGCGCCTATCGCTGGAATGAGGATGGACTCGCCGGTATTTCCGATCGCCACCAGCATATCTGTTTCGCCATCGCCCTCTGGAACGGTCGAGATCCTATCCTAAAGGAACGGCTGTTCGGATTGACCGGCAATGAAGGGAATCATGGCGAGGACGTCAAAGAATATTATTTCTATCTCGACTCGACGCCGACACATTCCTATATGAAGTATCTCTATCGATACCCTCAGGCGGAATTTCCTTACCGGAAGCTCGTCGAGGAAAATCTCCGCCGGGACAAAGGGGATTTGGAATATGAACTGATCGACACGGGCGTGTTCGACGAGAATCGTTACTTCGATGTAATGGTCGAATACGCCAAAGCTACGCCTGAAGACTTGCTGATTCGTATCCAGGTCACAAACCAGGGGCCGGACCCTGCCGAGATCACGATCCTGCCGACCCTCTGGTTTCGCAATACCTGGTCGTGGGGGCTCGATGCCCGCCGACCGAGAATGCGAGAAGGAACAGCCACGAATGGCATGAGCGTGATCGAGCTGAACCACGAATACTATGGCCGGCGACGTCTCTGGTGCGAACGACAGCCCGCCTTGTTATTCACGGAAAATGAAACCAACAGCCGACGGCTTTATGGCGACATGGTCGGGTCTCGATATGTCAAGGATAGCTTTCATGATTGCATCGTACATAATGATAAAAATGCTGTTAACCATGGCATGATTGGATCAAAGGCCGCCGCCCAGTACATTCTCACCATTGGGCCTGGCGCATCGGAGACTATTCACCTGCGCTTTACAAACGAGGACGGCGAGCAGGGGCTCGCTCTCGACGCATTCAACGGAGTATTTACGCAACGGATACAAGAAGCGGACGAGTTCTACAATGAACTGGTGCCGCCTGACCTCTCCGCCGATGCGAAGCTGGTGCAGCGGCAAGCCTTTGCCGGATTGCTATGGAGCAAGCAGTTCTATCATTACGACCTCAATCGCTGGCTCAAGGGCGATCCGGGCATGCCGGAACCGCCCCGCGAACGTCTTCACGGCCGAAACTCGGACTGGACGCATCTCTACAATGCCGACGTGATCTCGATGCCGGACAAGTGGGAATATCCATGGTATGCCGCCTGGGATCTGGCGTTTCACTGTATTCCGCTGGCGATCGTCGATCCCACGTTCGCCAAAGAGCAGCTGATTCTGATGCTCCGTGAGTGGTACATGCACCCCAATGGGCAGATCCCGGCGTATGAATGGGCGTTCAGCGACGTCAATCCGCCGGTCCATGCCTGGGCAGCCTGGCGTGTGTACAAGATCGAGAAGAAACG
This sequence comes from Nitrospira sp., assembly GCA_029858925.1. GTDB lineage: Bacteria > Nitrospirota > Nitrospiria > Nitrospirales > Nitrospiraceae > Nitrospira_D. Next base: position 1,062 of record JAOUEB010000338.1, on the reverse strand, counting down.
AAAAGGCGCGGGCGATCGCGTGTTTCTGGAGCGCGTGTTCCACAAATTATTGTTGAATTTCACCTGGTGGGTGAATCGAAAGGACGCCGAGGGAAAGAACATCTTCCAAGGCGGATTTTTGGGGCTGGACAACATCGGAGTGTTCGATCGGAGCGCACCGTTGCCGACCGGCGGACACATCGAACAATCGGATGCGACCAGCTGGATGGGGATGTATTGCCTCAATATGCTGTCGATCGCGCTGGAGTTGGCCCGTGAGAATCGCGCGTATGAAGATGTCGCCAGCAAGTTCTTTGAGCACTTCGTCTATATCTGCCGGGCCATGAACAACATCGGCGGCGAGAAGATCGAGCTGTGGAACCGGGAAGACGGGTTTTTCTACGATGTTCTGCACCTGCCTGACGGCCGGACGGTTCCACTCAAAGTGCGGTCGCTGGTCGGGTTGATTCCGCTCTTTGCGGTCGAAACGTTGGACTCTGAACTCATCGACCGGCTGCCTCGATTTAAGCACCGGATGCAGTGGTTCATCGAAAACAGGCCTGATTTCAGCGCCCATGTAGAAACCCAATCACAGGACGGAGAGGTTCGGCGGTTTCTCTCGCTGGTCAACCGGGCACGGCTGAAATCGGTCCTGCGGTACATGTTAGACGAAGAAGAATTCCTCTCTCCCTACGGCATCCGCGCCTTGTCCCGTTTTCACAAGAACCATCCCTACTCGCTCTCGGTCATGGGCATGGAGTATCGCGTGGAGTATGAGCCGGCCGAATCGGCCACCACCCTCTTCGGCGGCAATTCGAACTGGCGCGGGCCGATCTGGTTTCCAGTCAATTATTTGCTCATCGAATCGCTGCAAAAGTACCATTACTTTCTGGGCGATGAATACAGAGTCGAGTATCCGACCGGATCGGGGCGTCCGATTCCGTTGAATGAAGTCGCGGCGGAACTCTCGCGCCGGCTCACCCATATTTTCCTCCGCGACGACAAGGGCCGCCGCCCTGTGTTCGGCGGCGCTGCGAAGTTTCACGATGACCCGCGCTGGCGCGATGCGATTCCATTTTATGA